>JAZNKU010000403.1:0-6698 GCA_045578685.1 Eubacteriales bacterium | reverse complement strand
GTATGTCTGCTGAAAACAAGCGTATTTTCCTTTCCACTCCCACCATGCACGGCGAGGAGATGGGCTATATACAGGAAGCCTTTGACAAGAATTGGATAGCCCCTCTGGGTTTTAACTGCGACGGATTTGAAAATGAAATGAAGAAGTATCTGGGCACAGACTCCCATACCCTGTGTCTTAATGCGGGCACCGCAGCACTTCACCTTGCCATAAAACTGGCGGGGGTAAAGCAGGGCGATGTTGTGTTCTGCAGCGACACTACCTTTGCGGCAACCGTCAACCCCGTATCTTACGAAAAGGCAACTCAGGTCTTTATCGATAGCGAAAGAGATACTTGGAACATGGATCCCGCAGCTCTTGAAAAGGCTTTTGAAAAATATCCGGATGCCAAGGCAGTCATGCTTGTTCATCTCTACGGTACACCTGCAAAGATGGACGAGATCAAGGAGATCTGTGACCGTCACGGAGCAGTTCTTATTGAGGATGCAGCAGAAGCACTTGCGGCAGATTACAAGGGTCAGAAGTGCGGTACCTTCGGCAAGTACGGAGTGCTCTCCTTTAACGGAAACAAGATCATAACCACCTCAGGCGGCGGTATGCTTATCTGCGAAAACGAATCCGACCGTAAGAAGGCTCTCTTCTGGGCTACTCAGGCAAGAGAAAACTTCCCCTGGTATCAGCATGAGGAGATCGGCTACAACTACCGTATGTCAAATGTAGTTGCAGGCATTGGCAGAGGACAGCTTCTGCACCTTGAGGAGCACAGAGACAGGAAAGAGGAGATATACAGAGCTTACGAGGAAGCGCTAAAGGAGCTTCCCGTGACGATGAACCCCTATCTTCCTGACAGCAAACCGAATTTCTGGTTAAGCTGTATGCTGATAGATGAGGGCTGCACGGTCAAGCCTATGGATATAATCAACAGACTGGCAGAGGAAAATATAGAAGCACGTCCCATCTGGAAGCCTATGCATATGCAGCCTGTGTTTGAGGGGTATGATTTTATCACTGCAAACGGCGAGGACGTGGGTAAAGACATATTTGAAAGAGGACTTTGTCTGCCCTCTGACATCAAGATGACAGAGGAAGAACAAAAGAGAGTTATAGATATCATAGCAGGTTGTTTTAAGTAATATGAGAAAATTTCAGTTGTTTGTAAAAAGACTATTTGATATAATCGTTTCTTTTATTGCCATTGTGATTCTGTCCCCTGTTTTGCTTATTGTAGCACTGGCGATAAAGTTAGATTCCAAGGGTCCCGTAATGTTTCTGCAGGAGCGCCTGGGATACAAGGGAAAGACCTTCAGGATAATCAAATTCCGTACTATGATGGTAAACGCAGAGCATATTGGTGAGGGCTTGAGAGTTAGCTCGGACAAGGATCCGAGAATCACCAAAGTAGGACGCTTTCTGAGAGCAACAAGCCTTGATGAGTTGCCGCAGTTTTTCAATATTCTCGGCGGTAGTATGAGTCTTGTAGGTCCCAGACCACCCGTTACATATCATCCCTATAAGGGATACGAGGGTTATCCCGAGTGGGCTAAAAAGCGTTTTGAGATGCGTCCCGGGGTGACCGGTCTGGTTCAGGCAACCGTCCGAAACTCGGTAGTATGGGATGAAAGGATCAAGATAGACAATCAGTATATCGACAGTTTCAGCTTATGGACAGATTTCAAGGTGCTGCTGCTGACTGTCAAGCGTGTTTTCGGCGGCAAGGACATTTACGGTGTATCTCATAAGCCTGAGACCGAAAGCAGCACTGAAAAAGAAAAGGTTGAAAAATAAGACCTGTATAACCGGAGAAGATATGGAAGTTTCATTACGCAGATTTACAGCCTTGGATGTTCCTATGAAGGTCAGATGGATAAACGACCCACGTAACAATGAGTTTCTGCACTATAACATTCCTCTGGAGGAGGAAAAGACCGCTCTGTGGTTTGAATCGGTCAAGGACAGATTAGACAGATATGATGCGGTTATCGAGGCAGACGGTGTTCCCGTAGGCTTAATAGGTCTTTTGCAAATCGATGATAAGAACAAAAAGGCTGAATATTACATCTCGATGGGAGAAGACAGCTATAAGAGAAAGGGCATTGCGTCCAAGGCATCCGGACTGATCATTGAATATGCCTTTGACGTATTGGGACTGAGTAAGATATATCTGAATGTCGATTCGGATAATATTGCCGCCTGTACGCTTTATGAAAAGCTGGGCTTTGTATGCGAGGGCGAGTTCCAAAAGGACATTTGGCATCGCGGCAGGTTCGTAGACCGTAAGAGATATGCATTGATGAAACCGGAAGCAAGATAATTTAGAATAGATATAAGAGGGCACAGAGATGTTTGAATTTAATTACAAGGTATATGACAAGTTGGCAAAATTAGGTTGGTGTATGAAGGTGGAAAAGGGAAATCCCCGTATTACGGTACATACAGGCAGCTATGTAGAGACATATCCCGAGTGGTTCGTTTCCGGAGTATGGGACGGTGATTTTGCAGAAGCCGATTTTGGCGGATGCGACTATCTTTGCGCCACGGCAGCCAAGATCTCCGATGATAAGGTGACGGTATATTCTCCCACCCACGAGCGTCAGAGATTCTGTTATATCCGTCTTGGTGACACCTTGTATTTTTCAAATTCGATTCCTCTTCTTCTTTCCGTATCCGGTCAGAAGCTTGACGTAGATTGCGATCAGTACGAAAAGATCCTATGTGCGATCCTCGAAGGCACAAAGGATTATAACCGTGAGATACCGCTGGCAGACAAAAAAGTTATGTATCAGATCTTCTGTGCAGATATCGCAGTGGACGCAGATCTGAATATGACTTATACCAGAAAAAAGAGACACAGAGATTTTGTCGATTTTGACGATTATTATAATACTCTTGTTAAAATGTGTGAGCGTATCCGTGATAACGGCTGCGACCCCAAAAGAAAGCAGAAATATTCGTTGGCTACAACCGCTTCCTCGGGATATGATTCCAGTACCTGTGCTGCCATAGCAAAGGCTGTAGGATGCGATACCCTGTTTACCTTCAAGGGCGGATATTACGACGAGGATTCCGCTGTTGATATCGCAAAGCAGCTTGGTTATGGCACTATCATAGAAAGAGGAAATCTGGATTACAGAGAAAAGAAGGGCTGTAAGGATGCGGAGTTCTTTGTATGCGGCGACCACGGTGCATATCTCCAGTTTTCAGCCTTTGAGGACGATTTTGCAGACCATATCGTCTTTTCCGGAACCTCGGGAAGTTATATCTGGGACAAGGATTCCCATGTAAATCCCGATTCTGTAAGAGACCATTATAATTATTACACATCTAACCTTTCCTTTTCGGAAAATGCACTTATTAAGGGATATATTTTCTTCCCCTTGGCACTGTACGCTTCGGATGCGGCGGTTTCTATTCAGAAGATAACCAACTCTCCCGAGATGGCGCCCTGGACACTTAATACCTCTTATGACAGACCTATTTGCAGAAGGATCCTTGAGACTGCAGGGGTAAAGAGAGAGTCCTTCGGACAAACAAAATACGGCGGCGGATTCTCCCTTGCAAGAAATTTCACGAAAAAACAGATGAAGCCCAAGATGAGTAAGGAAGGTTATGAAGATTTCTGCTCCTGGCTGAAGATTAAGGGAAACAACAAGTGGTCGTTTGGCAGAACATGCCGCAGTATACAGTATCATTTTGCCACCCTGCCCGACTATATCGCATTTGCACTTCGTAAGCTGGGCTTCAAAAAGGCTCACTCTGATATAGTTATACCCTATCCCAATCCCGGACTCCCCGCCAAGCTTATCATCTGGGGTATGGAAAAGGTAAGCGGCAATTATTCCGAAGCGATGAAATCTTAATTAAGAGAGATAACGATGAATAATATTTTAGTTTTAAGCTGCGGTACAAGAAATAAGATCATACAATATTTCAAAGCGGCTCTCACCGCCGATGACGGCAGCCGTACCGGTAAGGTGATCGCTACCGATATGAGCAGCATAGCACCTGCCATATACGAGGCGGACGGCTTTTACCTTGTTCCCCGTATTACCGCAGAGGGATATATAGATATCATATTTGATATATGTAAAAAAGAAAAGATCAAGGCTGTTCTTTCCCTGATCGACCCTGAGCTCAGCCTTCTGGCAAAGCACCGAAAGGAGTTTGAGGAGCTGGGCGTTACGGTTATAGGCTCCTCCTATGAGCTTTGCGAGATGAGCCTTGACAAGATGGCGATGTATAACTGGCTCTGTGCCCACGGATACAAGGCGGCAAAGAGCTATACCGACACGGTCTGCTTTTACAATGACATTGACAACGGCACTATATCCTTCCCTGTTTTTGTGAAGCCGGTTCGGGGAAGTGCATCTATTGCCATCAGTAAGGTAGAAAACAAGGAAACGCTTGATATCCTGTGCAAGAACAGTGACGGACTTATGATCCAGGAATATCTTAAGGGTCAGGAGATAGGTGCCGACGTTTATATTGATATGATAAGCGGTGAGATCGTCTCTATATTCACCAAAAAGAAGCTGGTAATGCGTGCAGGTGAGACCGATAAAGCGGTGTCCTTCAAGGACGAAAAGCTTTTTGAACTTATTAAGAAATTTGTTACAGAGTCCGGCTACAGAGGTCAGATAGACATAGATATATTTGATATTGACGGGGAGTATTACATCTCCGAGGTCAATCCCCGTTTCGGCGGCGGGTATCCCCACGCATATGAATGCGGCTGTGATCATATGAAGCTTATCGTCAACAACCTGTGCGGTGTTGCCAATAAGGCATCCGTAGGCATCTATGATGAAGGCATATATATGATGAAATACAACGAGATAATGATCCACAGCGAGAGCGAAGGTTAAGGGTATGAACGTATTATTTCTTACCATAGGCCGTATGGAAAGCATTGAGTCCCATGCGATATACCCTGATCTTTTGAGGCAATTCAGGGACAAGGGGCATAACGTATATATTGTTGCTCCGAGGGAAAAGAGGACAGGATTGCCTACCGAGACAGTCGAGGATCACGGCGCTCATATGCTTTACGTCAGCATAGGCAACATCACAAAATGCGGCATGATAGAAAAGGGCATTTCCACCTTGATGATTGAAAGCCGTTATCTCAAGGCGATAAAAACACATTTTTCGGGTGTGAAATTCGATCTGGTGCTGTATTCTACCCCTCCCATTACCCTTGTGGGTGTTGTGGATCATATAAAGAAGCGTGATAATGCCAAGACGTATCTGCTCTTAAAGGATATCTTTCCTCAGAATGCCGTTGATATCGGTATGATGAGGAAAAACGGTGTGTACGGCATGCTCTACCGTTATTTCCGTAATAAGGAAAAAAAGCTGTATAAGATATCCGATCATATCGGCTGTATGTCCCGTGCAAACGTTGATTACGTTTTTAAGCATAATTCCGAGGTACCCGCTGACAGGGTAGAGGTATGTCCCAACTCTCTTGACGTGGTCGATCTGAGGGTAGATGAGGCGACCCGCCTTGAAATGAGAGAAAAATACGGTATTCCCACTGATAAAAAGGTTTTTGTATACGGCGGTAATTTAGGGAAACCTCAGAATATACCCTTTCTGATCGAATGTTTGCGCACCTGCAAGGACAAAGACGATGTGTATTTTCTCATTGTAGGAGACGGCACCGAGTACAGAAAACTGGAGGAGTATGTAAACACCGAGAGACAAGCTAATCTCACTCTTATGAAGAGACTGCCCAAGGAGGATTACGACCGTTTGGTAGGTGCATGTGACGTGGGAATGATATTCCTGGATCACCGCTTTACCATTCCCAACTTTCCCTCAAGACTTCTGTCATATCTGCAGGCATCAACCCCTGTTCTTGCCTGTACAGACCCCAACACCGACGTTGGTAAGGTCATAGTTGACGGCGGCTTTGGCTGGTGGTGTGAGAGTAACAGCACAGAAGCCTTCTCCGAAGCTGTAGACCGGGCAATGACTGCCGATCTCAAGGCTATGGGGCAAAAGGGTTATGAATACCTTTATGATAATTATACCGTAGCAAAGAGCTGCGATATAATTATGAAACACTTTGATATATAATGCCTTCGGGCAATATATAAATATATTTTTATAAAGGAGAGAGACCCCCATGAGAATTTCCAATTTCAAGAGATGTCTTGCTATGGCATTTGTAGTACTCATGGTAGTAGGTGTAATGCCCTTCAGCGCATTTGCCGCTTCCACCGAGTTTGCAAACGCACAGTTAGACGTCGTAGTGGACAAGCAGTCTACTCTGGCTCCCGGTGTTACACTGAATGATCTTACAGTGTACGACAAGAACGGCGACCAGGTAAGAATGTTTGTCACCAAGGCAGATATGAGCGTTGACACAGTCAAGCTCTTTGCCTCCTACAAGGACATGAATCCCGAAATTTACGGTATGTCCAAGCTCACAGAGCAGGTTGCAGCTTTCAATAGCAAGGCAGCAGCAGGCGACCCCTATTATCAGGGTACTGTAGTAGCAGGTATCAACTCCTCTTACTACAACATGACCACAGGTAAGCCTACAGGTACCTTCGTTATGAACGGTATCGACGTTACCACCGAGTCCGAGGGTAATGCCCGTTCCTTCTTCGCTGTTCTCAACGACGGCAGCGTAATGATCGGCGGCAAGGGTGAATATTCATCCTACAAGGGTCAGATCAAGGAAGCTATCGGCG
>JAZNKU010000402.1:0-5483 GCA_045578685.1 Eubacteriales bacterium | reverse complement strand
GCTAATTACTTATAAGATACAAGGGCAGGCTCAGGCCTGCCTTTGTTGATTTAAGGAGTATAATGATATTACACGATGACGAAACGTTGACCCGCGTCAATGATAATATAGAATTAATACAAAAAAAGAACGGTCTTACCTTCGGTACAGACGCTTATCTGCTCTCTGCCTATATGCGTGAGGGCAAAAGCTCGGTAGCCGTGGACTACGGCTGCGGAACGGGTATAATATCCCTCTTATGTGCTGCAAGAGGCAGGTTTAAGAAGATATATGCCGTTGATGTGCAGGAGGCTTTTTGCGATGTTGCAAGGCGTAACGCCGAGCATAACCGATTAGACAGCATCGAGGTAGTGCACTCGGACGTAAGGGAGCTCAGTCTTGAGGCGGATGTTGTGTTTACCAATCCGCCCTATATGAAGGTCACCTCGGGTAAGGCGAACAATTCTTCTGCCAAGAATATCGCCAGACACGAGGTTTGCGGAGATATAAATGATTTTATGGCATCTGCATGCCGTGTGCTTCGCTTCGGCGGACTTTTCTATGCGGTATACCGTACAGACAGACTTATAGACCTATTGGATGCCATGCGTCACAACGGCATTGAGCCCAAGCGTATGACCTATGTCCATGCCACCGTCAACCATCAGCCCTCCATGGTCCTCGTAGAAGGCAAAAGGGGTGGCAAAGCGGGACTGAACATAACCAAGCCTCTGTTTATGGACGGAGCAGATATCGAATATATTTACGAGAAGGGAGAGTTTCCCCATGAGTTCACAGTTAAATGAAAAGAACCGTATAGAGGGCGGTACTCTCTATCTTGTTGCAACCCCTATAGGTAATCTCGCCGACCTTTCGGACCGAGCGTATAAGGTGTTGAGCGAGGTTGATTTTATCGCCGCGGAGGACACCCGCAATACGGGCAAGCTCTTATCCGCCATAGGCATTTCCAAGTCTATGACATCCTATTACGAGCATAACAAAAAGAGCAGCGGCGAGCATATCCTAAAGAAACTTTTGGAGGGACAGAGCTGTGCTCTTGTAACCGATGCGGGTACCCCTGCCATCAGCGATCCGGGTGAGGACATAGTTCGTGAGTGTATCGCCGCAGGTATAAAGGTAACAAGTGTTCCGGGAGCTGCCGCAGTTATAGTTGCCCTGACCCTTTCGGGCATGAACACCCGTCGCTTTGCATTTGAGGGCTTTTTGCCTGTCAAGGGAAGAGAACGCAAGGAGATGCTTTCAGAATTATCTGCCGAAAGGCGTACCCTTGTGCTTTACGAAGCACCCCATAAATTAAAAAACACCTTAGACGATCTTCTGGAATATTTCGGTGGAGAGCGCCGTATCGCTCTCTGCCGTGAGCTTACCAAGCTCAATGAGGAGGTCATGCGTTGTACCCTTGCCGAGGCGGTAAAACATTACAGCCAAAACGATCCCAGAGGCGAGTATGTTCTTGTTATAGAGGGATCATCCGCCGAAGCCGTCGGTGCCTTCTGGCAGGATATGACGGTGGATGCCCATATAGAATATTACGTTTCTCAGGGCATGAAAAAGATGGATGCTATCAAGCAGGTGGCAAAGGACAGAGGCGTTCCGAAAAACGAAATTTACAAGCAAACTATATAATATTCAGTTTTTTTAATTCTTTTCTTAACTTCTCTTTACCTGTGCTTGTCATTTCAACAAGGGGAAGTCTTAGTCCTCCCGCAGAGAAGCCCAGCATATTCATTGCGGCTTTGACAGGGATGGGATTGACCTCGGAGAAGAGAAGTGAGTTCAATTCACATAAGGCAAGGTGCATATCCCGTGCGGTATCGTAGTCACGCTCAAACCACTTACGGCAGATATCCTGTATGTATTTGGGGATTATGTTTGAGGTTACCGATATAACCCCCGCCCCTCCTACCGCAAGGGTGGAGATAAGGTTGTCGTCATTTCCTGTATATACGGAGAAATCATTGCCCATTTCGTAACAGAGCCGCGCGAACTTGCCTATAGAGCCGCTTGCCTCCTTGATACCTACAAGGTTAGGATGCTTTGATAAGGCCCTGTAGACCTCTACGGGTATATCCACCGTGGTCCTGCCGGGTACATTGTATATTATCATGGGCATATCCACAGAATCGGCGATCTTAAGATAGCTTTTTACAAGCCCCTCGTTTGTGGTCCTGTTATAGTAGGGTGTTACCAGCAGCAGCCCGTCTGCTCCGTTTTCCCTGGCACACTTTGACATCATAACGGCGTGAGCGGTATCGTTCGAGCCTGTTCCGCAGATAAGGGGAACTCTCTTATCAATTATTTTTGCCGCGTGACTTATCATTCGCTGATGCTCCACATCGCTCAGGGTGGGAGCTTCCCCCGTTGTTCCGCAGAGAACTATGGCGTCTATACCCTCAAGTATCTGAAATTCAAGAATACGGGTAAGCTCTCTGTAGTCTATCTCACCCATATCGTCAAAGGGTGTTATGACCGCAGTAGCCGCACCCTTGAAAATAACCTTTTTATTCATATAAATAACCTCTTGGAGTTAAAATAATGATCAAAAATTCTTTACCCGAAACCAATCTCACAAAGCAGGATTTTTATTATGACCTGCCTCCCGAGCGTATTGCACAGACTCCTCTTGCGGTGCGTGATTCCTCCAAGCTTATGTGTGTTGACAAAAGCACAGGTGAGCTTGAGCACAAGATATTCCGCGATATAATCGACTATCTTTGTGAGGGCGATGTGCTTGTCATCAACGATTCCAAGGTCATCCCTGCCCGTCTTTACGGCACCAAGGAGGACAGCGGAATTGATATGGAGGTGCTTCTGCTTCGCTCCCGCGGTCTTGATACCTGGGAGGTGCTCTGCCGTCCCGGAAGAAGAGCAAAGCCGGGTACTGTCATTATATTCGCAGACGGGCTTCTTCGTGCCACCGTTACCGATGTTATCGAGGACGGCAACCGTATAGTCAAGTTCGATTATGAGGGTGATAACCTCTATTCGGTATTCGACGAGATAGGCCATATGCCCCTGCCCCCCTATATTACCGAAAAGTTAGAGGACAAGGACAGATACCAGACCGTTTATGCAAACGAGCGTGGCTCTGCCGCCGCTCCCACTGCAGGTCTGCACTTTACTCCCGAATTACTTGAAAAAATCAAAGCAAAGGGTGTACAGATCGCTCCCGTTATGCTCCACGTGGGTCTTGGCACCTTCCGTCCGGTAAAGGAGGATGCCTTAGCCGATCACATCATGCACAGCGAGTATATAAGTGTAAGTCAGGAGAGTGCGGACATCATTAACAACCGCAAAGGCAGACTTATCTGCGTAGGTACTACCTCCTGCCGTACAATAGAGAGTGTTGCAACCGAGGACGGCAAGATACAGGCTATCTCGGGAGATACAGGCATCTTTATCTACCCCGGATATAAATTCAAGGCTGTGGATGCTCTTATCACCAATTTTCATCTTCCCGAAAGCACCTTACTTATGCTCGTTTCCGCTTTTTCATCAAGAGAGATAATGCTTAACGCATATAAAGAAGCTATAGAAAAGGAATATCGCTTTTTCAGTTTTGGCGATGCAATGATAATTAAGTAAAATGTCAGAAAAAATAAAGATAGCCGCTGTTGTGGGTCCCACCGCAGGCGGAAAGACCTCCCTTGCCGTAGAGCTTGCAAAGCGGGCAAACGGTGAGATAATCTGCTGTGACTCTATGCAGATATATAAAGAAATGAAGATAGGCTCGGCAGCCCCTACCGAAGAGGAAAAGCAGGGAATACCCCATCACCTTTTTGATTTTGTACCCGTGGATGTAAGCTTCTCCGCCGCCGAATATGTTCCTCTTGCACGAGCGGCTATAGAAGAAATTTCCTCAAGAGGTAAGCTTCCCATACTCTGCGGAGGCACGGGGCTTTATCTTGAGAGCCTTATGTATCAGAGCGATTACAGTCCTTCTGTAGACCCCTCTATAAGAGAGGAACTGCAGCAAAAGGATGACGATTCTCTTTATGCCATGCTGAGTGAATACGATCCCGAATCAGCCACCGCTATACACAAAAATAACCGTAAGCGCGTTATCCGTGCCCTTGAGATATATCTGGGCACAGGCAAGACCAAGACCGAGTGGGACGCCTTGTCGAGAACAAAGGAAAGTATTTATGACGCTCATGTTTTTGTTCTTGGCTACAGAAACAGAGAAACCCTCTACGAGCGTATCAACCGCCGTGTGGATATTATGTTCGATATGGGTCTTGTTGATGAAGTGAAGTCTATTGACTTCCCCGAGGGATCAACAGCAGGTGATGCCATAGGCTATAAGGAATTGAGAGAATATTTTAAGGGTAATATCACTCTTGAAGAAGCAAAAGAAAACATAAAACAGGCCACCCGCCGTTATGCAAAGCGCCAGATAACCTGGTTCAAGCGTGAAAAAACTGCGGTACAGCTATATGCCGACGACTATGACGGCATAGACGATATTGTAAACATTGTATTAAACCACTTAACAAAATAGCATTTTTGTGATATAATTACTTAATTAACGGAAAGGAGAAAGCATATGGATAAACGATATCTTAAAAATGTGGGTATATATGTGCTTTCTGCCATTCTGTCCGTGCTGTTCGTAGCATATATTATCTACCATCTGGTCAACAGCTTTTCACAGGATGTAGAGACCATGGCGGCGGATATCGTTACGGTCAGCGAGACCTTCAGCGCGGATGCGTATATCTTCCGTGATGAAAAGGTGTTGAGATCCCAAAACACAGGCACGGTCAATCTTATGTATGATGACGGAACCATGGTGCGAAAGGGAGCATCTGTTGCCAGCGTTTTTTCCGGCGGCAATACCGATGAGATCAGAGCCCAGGTGCTTGAACTTGAGAGGCAGATAGCCATACTTGAAAATTCGAGTATAGTAAAGGATGTTACATTGTCAGACTCCACGGTTATTGACAGCCGTATTGATAACCTCTACTATACTATAGAGTCCAAGCTCAATTCCGGTGATCTTGATTATGTATTCAGACGAAAGGATGAGCTTCTTACTCTGCTTAACAAGAGACAGCTGCTTCTTAAGGCAGTGGACAGCTTCAACCCTCAGCTGGCAGAGCTTCAGAGCCAAAAGACCTCTCTTACCACCTCTCTCGGTGGTGCCTCCGAGACGGTGTACACCGATATCTCCGGATATCTCTATTCAGCCGTAGACGGCTACGAGAGTATATTTACTCTCGAGGCGGCAGACACCTTC
The DNA here is from genome assembly GCA_045578685.1 of Eubacteriales bacterium. GTDB lineage: Bacteria > Bacillota > Clostridia > Oscillospirales > CAG-272 > RGIG7300. The sequence goes on along the minus strand of JAZNKU010000402.1, from coordinate 244 downwards.
ACTCTGGGCGATTTTCATGCCATGACCGAAAAAGAGCCTGTAAGCTCAAGAGGTAATGCGGTAGCAAAGATAGTAACCGATTACAGATGGTATATAGCCTGTGAGGTGCCCGGTGTTCAGCAACAGTATTATACCGTAGGCAACACCTATACGGTCCGTTTCCCCTACAGCGGTGACGAGGAGCTACCTATGCAGCTTCACCGTATCGTTACATCAGGGGATGAGGACAGTATAGTTCTGGTGT
>JAZNKU010000401.1:0-1510 GCA_045578685.1 Eubacteriales bacterium | reverse complement strand
TTTAAGCCCGGGTAGCAGAACTACCGCTTCTACCTGTAGCTCCAGAGTCAGGCGGTGGAGTGTTTGATTTATGCCCGCTGACTCAAAGTTGCTTTTTATATCGGCATGAACCGACCGATAATTATTGAGCTCCACGAGGATATCTGGTCCCTGACCGAGGGACAGAGCATCTCCCACTATGTCACCGATAGGTATGGCTATCTTTATATCTTCGTCGCCGATATCGGTTTGCAGCCGGCTCAATATCTTTGTAACGACACTGTTTGCCGACATAGGATCTATTTTTATGGAAGAGATATTATTACTATTGGTGTAATAGGTGTTTACTACCCCTTCAAAATCAATATCTTTGACAGAATCGTATACGGTATCGGTTATGATTTTGCAGAATTCCTGCTGTGCCAAGGGCAGTATAAGTGTCTCGCTTTTATTGAACGCCCATTGAAGAAACAAAGTTACGATAAGAAGAAAAATAGAGGAGAGAAGAATAATTCCTGCTCGCCTTGCCTTCATTTTATTCTTCCATTTTTTCATAAGATCACCAATATAATTGTATGAAAAAAGAAGCAGGAAATTCCTGCTTCTATTTTATCATATATTAAATCAGATATCCCAAGAAAGCTTACCGCGTACAGCCTCGATAAGAGCGGTTTCCTGATCTGCGGGAAGAACCTCAAAGGGATCGCGGCAGGTACCGCAGTCAAGACCGCAAGCCTTGACGAGAACCTTGATCGCGGGAAGGAGGTTAAAGGAGAGGATCTGCTCGATTGCAGCGTTGATCTGATGCTGCATGTCAAGAGCCTCTGCCATCTTGTTAGCCTTAAAGAGCTTATAGAGCTCTGCAAACTTGGAAACGAGAACATTATATGTAGTACCGATACCGCCGTCAGCACCCATAGCAAGACCCGAAAGGATGATCTCGTCAGAGCCGTTGTAGAGGAGCTTGTCAGGGAACGCATCACGTACACGCTCAAAAGCGTAAAAATCGCTGCAGGTGAACTTCATGCCGCCAACACAGTCAAGAGCAAGGAGCTCCTTGATCTGGGGGATAGAAAGGTTAGCACCGGAGAGTGCAGGAATGTTGTATACGATCATGGGCAGGTCACAGATCTCACCGATCTTTGCGTAATAAGCCTTAATCTCCTTGTAGTTGTACTTGTAATAGAAGGGAGCGACGGAGGATACTGCTGCCGCACCTGCTTTTTCAGCGTGCTTTGCAAGCTCGTATGCATCAGCAGGGTTAGCCGCACCGATGTGAGCGATGATGGGGAAGTTCTCGGGAACAGCTGTCATTACAGCCTCGAGAAGTTCCTTTCTTTCGTCAGTTGAGAGAAGGATCATCTCACCGGAGGAACCGCCTACATAGAGAGAGTCAGCACCCTTCTCGATAAGTCTCTGTGCATGAGCCTTAGCAGCCTCGGTGTTGAGGCTTCCGTCAGCCTTAAAGGGGGTAATAAATGCAGGAATAATACCCTTGATATCTACTTTTTTCATTATTATACTCCTTAAG
>JAZNKU010000400.1:0-5003 GCA_045578685.1 Eubacteriales bacterium | reverse complement strand
GGCAATAGAGACTCTCTGTCTCTCACCGCCGGAAAGATCCTTATGGCCGAAGCCGATCATGGTATTGTATCCGTCGGGAAGCTTGATGATAAAGTCATGTGCTCCTGCACACTTTGCCGCATATATTACCTCTTCATAGGTAGCATCAGGCTTGGCATATCTTATATTGTCAAGAATCGAACCGATAAAGAGGTATGTCTCCTGAGATACGATAGCTATATTTTCATAGAGTGACTTAAAGGAAAGATCCTTTACGTTAACACCGTCTATATATACTCCACCCTCGTCTGTATCATAGAGACGCATAATGAGATTTGCAATGGTACTCTTACCTGCACCAGTATGACCGACGATACCGAGAATGTGCTCAGCCTCAATGTCAAAAGTCACATTATCTATAACCTTCTTAGTCTTGGAATAACCGAAATCAACAGCTCTGAATTCAACTCTGCCCTCGACGCTGTCAAGGGTGATAGCATCAGGCTTTTCTGTAATATCAGGCTCTGTATCGTATATCTCAAATAATCTCTGAAGCGAGTTTGAGGTGCTTGCTGTCCAGTCTATCATATGTGAAAAGAAGTACATCGGACTGTATATCATGTTGACGTAAGCGGTAAAGGTGATAAGCTCACCGTAGGTAAATTGACCCTTCATAACCATGTAACCGCCTACACCGAGGGAAATAACATTACCGAGATAAAGGATAAATCCTATATAGGGATATACATAGTTATTAAAAAGTGCCAGCTTACGGTTATTTACGGCAACGATAGCGTTACTCTTATGGAAGCGTTCGCTCTCCTCGTTCTCCTTTGCAAAAGCCTTAACTACGCGTATACCGCCGAGAACATCAGAGAGCTGCGAATTCATTCGTCTTACACCCGAATAGTGTCTTGAGTGAAGCTTTCGTGATACAGAATAAGTACGGCGCAATGCAATATAGAATACGGGTATTGTAGAAAGTGTAAGTGCTGCAAGTAAGGGGTTCATCGTAAAGAGGATTACACAGAGAACTATAACCTGAACTATATTTATAAGAAAATACGGAATACCGTCACAGAAAAATCCGTAAATTGTATTGGAATCATCGTTGACCTGTGTCATAAGACCGCCGGTCTGTCTGCCGTTAAAGAATCCCATGGACAAACGCTCTATTGCCTTGAATATGGTGTTCTTAAGATCAAATACGACCTTTGTTGATATCTTGGTCGTTATGTATCCGTTGATCATATCCGCAAATACCGACAGTACCTTTGTGGCAATGATTATGCCGAGTGCCAACAGGACCTGTCCGTACAGGCTTCCGTTCTTGTCAAGGATCTTGTCGTAGAAGAATCCGTTGGAGAAATAAGGTATCAGAATACCTGTAGCCGTAAGGAACACAAGTGATATAAGTAATATCACCATTTCAATTTTATACTTAAAGAGGAATACCGAGAACCTCGAAAACAGCTTGCCCTTCTCCATACATCTGGGACAAACCTTGCGGTTCTTGTCGGGATAGCGCATTCCGCATTTGGGACAAGAATTTTCCTTGGGATCATCCTCTTTATCTATCTCAAAGTCAGGAGAATCTATCTCTCCTTTTTTGATCTTGCCAAAATACTTGACGAAGAGGTTACAGTTACCCTTACAGAAGTTTGTCATTGCAGACAGAAATATATATTCACCGTCCGCAGTTTTTGCACTGAGTCTTGCCGTGGACAAAAGCTCTTCGACCTTAAGTGATTCGATTTTTTCAACATCATAGCCGACAAAGGTCTTTTCTTTCCAGAAACTATCAAGCCCCTTGCCGATTTCCTTGCCTTCGAGAATAACCGTACCGCTTGTAACATACAACTTATCCTTGGTAAGTGCAATATAGGTATCACAGTATACATGCTCGTTATCCATATCACAATATGCCATAAGATATATATCATCTATCCCCTTGTCGGCAAAAATATGAGTTATATAAGGGGGTATATTATCAAAGGTTACCATTTTATCCTCCTTTCCCTGTCCTTGTAATCAGGACAATAGCGTTTTACTATTTCATAAAAATTTTTCGAATGATTATGCTCCTTTATGTGAGCAAGCTCGTGTATAACGACATAATCAATTATATCCTCAGGATACATCATTACGCGGTATGAAAAGCAGAGACCGTTTTCAGAGGAACAGCTGCCCAGCCTTTTCTTTGCGGATGTTATCTTAACGCTCTTTACCTTCACATCCATAAGGGCAGAAAAACAAGCGACCTTAAGAGGTAGAGTTTCCTTTGCTCTTCTTTTAAGGTCAGTGATCTCATATTCGTCAGCTTCAGGGGGTCTGTTTGCAAGTCTCTGCGATCTTAATTCTAAGTGCTTTTCAATCCAGTTACGACGGTCGTTCACAAAGTCGTCGATGTCCTTTTTCTTCATATAATGAGGTGCACGCACTATCACCTCAAGCTCGGGAGTTATTTCAACCGAAATCGATCTTCTATTTGAACGTATAAGCTTAAACATAGGGATATTATACACCAACATATGGCATATTTCAATACTTTTATATAAAGAAGGGCCTCAAATGAGACCCAATTTTATTTGGAATAACACTTATCAAGGAACTTTTCGTTATTTACGATAAATCTCTCGTGAAGGCACTCACCCACGAGCTCTCTTTCATCATAAGCCTTGATATCAAATACAAGTCTTCTGCGGTCTATCTCAACAAGCGTACACTCACATTTAACGCTCATTCCTACGGGTGTTGCAGCAATATGCTTTAGCTCCGCTTTGGTTCCGACAGTAGACTGTCCCTCCTCAAGATGCACAGCAGCACACTCTGCAGCACAAAGCTCCATAAGTGTAAGAAGTGCAGGTGTTGAGAAAACTCTCAGACTTCCGCTTCCGACAGCTGCTGCCGTATTTGTTTCATCACATATAACTTCCTTAGCGTTTTTTAATCCAACTTCTAACATAACTTCCTCCGAATAATTGATAATTAATTATATCATAATATTTCCACTTTTACAAGCGATATTGACTGATGAATAAAAAAATGATATACTTTACTCATGGAATATGTATACTTAAAAGAAACAGAATCTACAAACAAATACGCTAAAGAGCTTGCAAAGTCCGGAGCAAAAGAATTTACCGTCATAATTGCCGATAAACAAACCGGAGGCTACGGCCGCATGGGCAGAAGCTTTCTTTCTCCCGACTCAAGCGGGCTCTATATGAGTATAGTATTAAGACCGCAGATATCCCCGGAAAAATCGCTTTACATCACAACTGCGGCTGCTGTAGCCATATCCCGAGCTATAGAGGAGATAAGCGGCAAAAGCACCGGAATCAAGTGGGTCAACGATATATTCATAGACGGAAGAAAGGTATGCGGAATTCTTACCGAGGCGGGATATAAAGGAAATAAGCTTGATTACGCCGTGCTCGGTATAGGTATTAATATTTACTCACCTCGAGATGGTTTTCCGCCCGAAATAAAGGACATAGCGGGATGTATATTCGACATGCCAACAGATGTGAGAAACGACCTCGCAAACCGCATAATAGATATATTCTATTCCTATTATCGCGATCTTGAAGCGAAAGAATTTTTGCCATACTACAGAGATAAGAATATAGTTATCGGTAAATATATCGAGGTGATCGGTGCTGACAGATCATATGCCGCAAAAGCCCTTTCTATAGACGATGAATTTCATCTTATAATAAAGGACAAAAGCAACAACATCACCGCACTTGACAGCGGTGAAATATCAATAAGGATGTGATAAAATGAAAAAAGCATTTATCTTATTAATTACAGCGATTCTTATTTTTAACCTATGCTCCTGTGTAACAAAGGAAAGTGCTCCGACGACAGATTTTGCTGACTTTACTGTCTATGATTACAAAAACAACAAAGTCACTCTGTCTGATAAACTCGCAGAGGGCAAGCCTGTAATATTCAACTACTGGACAACCTGGTGTCCTTATTGTCTCGAGGAGATGCCGGACTTTGAGGATGTCTACAAGGAATACAGAGACAGAGTGAGCTTTATGATGATCGATGTAAACGGCGGCGGTAACGATACGATCCCGGAAGCAAAGAAATATATAGAGGAGATGGGATACACATTCCCCGTATATTTTGATACAGATCTGTCTGCAGCATATGCTTACGGAGTCGGTTCCTTCCCCACAACAGGTATTATTGATACAGAGGGTAACCTCTACTACTGTCAGGCAGGTACGCTTACCAAAGACAGACTAATTACAATGATAAATGATATATTAAAATGAGGATGCAATGCATCCTCATTTTATTGTATACCAAAACCACGCGTTAGACGCGTGGTTCAGAGAAGGTTAACCGATAAGGAAGAAATAAAAACTCCTTTGTTGTATAATGAGTGTGCGGTCTGCCAACTGCACAGAAATACAACAAAGGAGGTCATTTAAATAATGGGTATAAATGACATAAACAGTTTATCACATACAAAATGGAATTGCAAGTATCACATTGTGTTTGCTCCGAAATACAGAAGAAAAGTGTTTTACGGAGAAAAGAGAAGTGAGATAGGAAAGATATTAAGACAATTATGTGAGTGGAAGGGCGTAAAAATAGTGGAGGCAGAAGTATGTCCGGATCACATACATATGTTGTTGGAAATACCGCCTAAGATAAGTATCTCAAGTTTTATGGGGTATTTGAAAGGAAAAAGCAGTACGATGCTGTATGAGCAATTCGGCGAGTTGAAATATAAATATCGAAGCCGAGAATTTTGGTGTAAGGGATATTATGTTGATACAGTAGGGAAAAACACGAGCCGAATAGCGGAATATATAGCAAATCAGCTAAAAGAAGACCAACTGGGCGAACAGATAACGATAAGTGACGTAGGCCCGTTTACGGGCGGCAAGTAACAATCTTACGCGGTTGGCAGATCGTGTAAGTGCGTTTACGCACACGCGAGGAAAAGAGGGCTATGCCCGCATAAGAAAAACCACCCGTTTTACGGGTGGATTCTTATT
>JAZNKU010000399.1:0-7171 GCA_045578685.1 Eubacteriales bacterium | reverse complement strand
TTCGTTATTGCACGGGCATGAGGGTTCATGCCCGTGTAAGGAACATTCTTATTTCAATAGGGGGAAGTATAATGAAGACTTTTAAGCGTATAGTAAGCGTATTGCTTGTATTGGTAACACTAATTCAGGTATGTGCCGGATGTTCGTCCAAAAAGACGGATGATAAGATCTATTTTACAAAGGGTGAGTTTTTTGCATATTTCGTGTATGATAACGGCATGACATCGCAGAAATATACTTCCGAAGATATTAATAACTCTCTTGACGGAAGTGTCGAGGCAGATATATTGGTTGAGTGGGGTTATATAACAAAAAAGCAGGCAAAAAAATTAAACACCCCCGTTACAAAGGAAATAGTAGTAACCGTTTGTGCTAAGAATGCACTTTATCTTAATGAGGGCAATACATCTGAAATCAAGGATGCGGACCTGCTTGATGACCCTCAGCTTATCGCGGATGCATATGCAAGCGGATTTTTTGAACTAAAAAATGGATATTTTAACGGTGCGCAGAAGCTTGCGTTCTTAGAGATCGAAGAGATAATGAACAAGGCAAAGGAACATAGCGCTAATTTCCATTTTGAGGAGAATACAGAAAAAACAGAACTGGCAGAAGATGTTGTAGAATATGATTGTTCTGATACGGGAGATGGCGGAATAAGCTTTAATTTCGAAGTTGAAGCCGTCGAAGAAGACGAGGATGATGAGGGTACAAGCGAGTATACATATGCATCGGCCCAAAAAAACGAATCAACGTATTTTTTTAAGCATGCCTCTCATACGGGTACGGGAGGACAAAAAATAACAAAGCTTGATAACAAACCCGTTACAAATTTCGCACCTGGTGTAAATACAAATTTTAGCTTTAATTCATTTTCTGCAGTAATTCCTCAGATCACTTTCGAACAGACAATGAAAAATCCTAAGGTGGGGGATGTTGTTGTTTTCAAAAACTGCAGAGATTATTTTCTGATGAATCATCAGTATCTTTTTAATTCCACTGAGATTGCCGGTATACTTAAATCTGTAACAAAGCACGGTGCAGCATATAACTGTTTATTCGAAAAGCCTGCCTTTGAGCCTGCGGTAAATGCTAAAAATGTAACAGAATCAAATCGCTCGGGAATTCAGGTTTCTGAGTTTGAGACTCTTGAAACAAATGTTGCAGGCTGGAAACTGGAATTTGATCCCAACGGGGGACAGATAAAGGTAACTGCAACCAAAAAGGCCACCCAAAAGGGAGTGGGAACCACACATAATGACAAAACCGCCGAGAAATCAGTAAATGCCAAAATTGAGTTTACTGTAGGTGATTTTCAGGTAGACACGTCTAATCTTAAAAGCTTTGCCAATAAGAAAGGTGAAGGATTTATAAAGGTAACATGTGACACCAAAACCACCTTTTCACTTTCTTCGGGTTTCAGATATACCCCTTATAATAACGGTAACGGTAAATTTCCTTCAAATTTCAGCCGTTCAAGATGGACTGATTCGGGAGCACCCGGTGCCAAGGAAATAAAGATAGCAAGATTTCCGCTGACAGTAGCGGGTGTAATCGGTATAGATATTTATTTATATCTCAATATAGGTATTGACGGCAGCATCACACTTTCAACATCCATAGAGGATGGCGGTATGATGATAAAGGCCAACAATGGAAATATATCCATTACAAAGTTAGGAACAAAGAGAGATACACTTGAGGCAAAGGTAAATGTTCATGCAAGACTGGCAGCGAGAGTGTCCATTAAGATATTCGGTTTTATTAATGTGATCGAATATGATCTCGGCTTCGACTTTGAGCTTTTGGCAACGCTCAATATGTTTTATGAGGATGAGATACAACAGAAGGGGGTATGTGCCGACCCGGATGTTATTGAGGAATATAAGCAAAACGTTCCCGAGTTCGGATACTGTTTCGGTGTTGTATTTACAATTTCGATAAGCGGCCATATGAACGATTCAGGCGTTAAGTGGATTATGGACCTTATGGGTGCCGGAGGTGCACTGAACTTTGATGTTCAACTGTTTGAAGCAAGCATTCACTTTGAGGAAACGGGAAAAGTGGATGAGTGTACACGCGGTGTAGAGGTAGAATCCGATGTTGAAACCTCAGAGGAGGGCGAAATTGAGCTCGACTCCTATAAGGTGAATATGACCAACGGTACCTGTCAGCAAGTTGAACTTAAAGCGTTACCTCTGGATAGCAAAAAATTCACCAACTCCAAGTATTCTGTATCCGTTAAAACAAATAATAAGAAGGTTGTCAAGGCAACATATAATAAATCAAATAAAACGATAACCCTTGAATCGGTAGGAGAAGGTAGTACCGAGATTGTAATTACCGCAAGAAAGGGGCACCTGTGGTGGAAAGATAAGGTAGATCAGAAGATATCCGTAACTGTTAATAATGAAACTACAGCTGACAATGTTTCAGTAGAATCTATTGTTATTATACCTTACATACCCGAGGGTGTATATCTTACATAAAAATATATACAGGAGGTAAAATCGTGGCAATTAATGTAGGTGCAGCTAACAGTCAAGCATCGCAACTAAGCTCAAATGTATCTCAGCTTCGTAATGCAAAAAATCAGCTTGTTACATACAGATCAACGATTACATCAAACTGGCAGGGTGCCGAGGTAGGTTATATCGTATCGGCAATTAACCAGCTGATAGATGAGATCGACGGAGCAATAAGAAATCTTGATTCTATAGGCGGTGATATCAGACAGACTGCTGAACAGATACGCCGTGAAGAGGAGGCGGCAGCTGCAGCGGCTGCCGCTGCGAGAGCCCGTGCCGAAAAGCAGCGTCGTATTCAAGCGGCTCAGCAAAAGTATAACGAGGCTCGCGATGAACTTGATAAGCTTAATGAAGAGATGGAAAAGCTGGAAAAGAAGCATAAAAAGGCCTCAGGAATCAAAAAGTTCAAATATGCTTTGGAGATAGAAGAGCTAAAGGAAAAAATAGAAAAGGCAGAGGAAAAGTGCTCGGATACTCATAGAGCGCTTGTTAACGCTAAGAGATAATTATGGCAAAGTTTAAGATAGAACGTGACCCTGTTTCAGGGCAGACATTTCTTGTAGTTCAGGGTGCCAAGGGTCAACAGATCAGTGAAAGAGAATATTACGCTTTGCGTACAGGACAGATTCCGAGACTGTTGCATGCAGACGTTATTCGTAAGGGGAATACCTTCAAGCTTAATTATAATATATCGGGATATATCTCTTTGAGGGAATACCTGTTAAACCCTCTTAACAGTATGTCATTTGCGAATCTGTTAACTAATATACTTGAGAATTTAAAGGCGCTTCATCAGGCGTATTTTAATCCCAATTATGTTCTTATGGATCTGAATGCAGCGATGGTAAATCCTTCGACGCAGGAGGTAAGCCTGGTATATGTTCCGATTCCTTTTTACGAGAGCGACACCAATCTTAAAGATTTTTTGTTGTCTATTATACAGTGTTGTTCCTTCGTGCCCGGCGAGAATACGGATTATGTGCGGGATTACATAAACATACTGAATAACGGAATCAATTTCTCGATATTTGATCTTGAGGAATATGTTAAGCATTTAGGTGGGCAGCATCAGACTACTGATAATGTAAAAAGATGTCCCAGATGTAAAACTGCAATCGATCCGGGTGCGGTATTTTGCTTCTCCTGCGGTGCTAAGGTTCAGGGATTGGGTATACCCGTAGAGCAGGGAATCTACAATCCTGCAGATAATGTAGTATTTGCTGAGGATCAAAATAGATATGGCTCGTCGGAACTTGATACTGTTCCAAACGGGCAAGCAGAAGCATCTGTAATGATGGATGATAAAGAAGACAGCTTTACTACAGCACAGTCCTTAGAGGAGCTTCACAGTCAACCTCTGTCGCCTCCTCGTGATCCTTGGGAGCAGTACCGTAAGGCTCCGGTAGATGCTAAACCTGATGTGATAAATGTTAATCGGGAATATCAGCAGACTATCTCTGATACATCATACAATGGAAGTCAGGTTGTACAGCCTGTTGATACGAATGTTCCGGAAAAGCGTGTCGTCAATGCTACAATAAAACGACTCAAAACGGGAGAGGTAATACAGCTTTCGCCTCAAGGCTTTCGTATTGGTAAGGATCCCTTCAGTAATGATTATTGCGTAAGGGACAATACAAGTGTGTCGAGAAGTCATGCCTCCATTCAGGCTATCGACGGAGTATGGTATATCAGAGACCAGGGATCCACCAATAAAACCTATGTTAACGGTCAACCTATCGTTCCAAATACGGATGTTCCGCTTTATGATGGCGTTTCTGTTCGGTTGTCAAACGAGAGCTTTATATTTTATTTGTTCTGAGAAAGGAAAAATATATTATGTATGCTGAATTTATAATTATTTATGTATTACTTTCCGTAGCGATTTTGATGCTCGGAGCCGTACTGTTTTTACTGATAAAGCTGCTCATGGGCGGAAACAAATCTGTCGGAGCGGTATCATATCAGCAGCCACAGTATCAGCAGGTACAGTATCAGCAGGTACAGTATCAGCAGCCTCAGTATCAGCAGGTCCAGCCCGGCAGCGTTGTGTTTTGTCAGAGATGTGCAACGCAGTACGATGCGTCTCAGGCCTACTGTCCAAAGTGTGGTACAAGAAGGTAGTTAGCCTTTAACAATACAGGAGGTGTATTTGTATGGGTAGAATGCTAATCAACATTTATGAGGTTATCGATGCTGCAAGGTATATTAATTCTGCAAAATCACATATATCCTCTGCCAAAAATTCATTCATTCAGATTCAGGGTAACATTGATGATAAAATACTGAACAGGTCTGATATTAGGTCAAGACTTGGCGGAGTTCGAAATCAATTGTATAATATATCCGCTAGGATAGATGAGATTAGCGCAACGGTTCAGAATTCCGCTTATCAGTACAAGCAGACCGACGAAAGAGTCGACTATATGAAAAGACAGCTAAACACATCTGTAAAGGTTAATTCTCGGGTAGGTTTGTCAAGTAATTGGTCAAAGTATTTTACCGTATCGTCCTTGGATCTTGCGGTCAAATCAAACGCAGAGTCTAAGGATGATAAAGGGAAACTTTTTGAAAGCGGCCTTAAACTCAAATCAAAGATTTTAAAGGTCTTGTCAAAGCTGACTTCAAAGAAGAGCAGTGGTAAGTCAAACGATTTGGGTCTGACATCATCTGTAATGTCATATATATCTGGACTGTGTAGTTTCTTGCGAACCGAATATACAGATGGCCTAGATTTGACTTCAGGAGTGCTGAAATTAACCCAGAATTCAGCAAGTATGTGGGACGGAACATATAAATATTTAGAAAAAAAACTGGCTCCGTTACAGGCATCAAGATTCGGTAAAAAATTTCAGACCAAGGTTGGCATAGTATCATTAGTAGGTAATGCTTGTGGTTTTACAAGTGATGTGATCGGTACCTTTAAGGTATTGGTAAATAGTGATGCTGAGGTTTCCGAAAAGATCAACAGCGTACTGACTACTACTAATTCGGGATTGGGTGTAGTGCGCTCGGCAATTAATCTGAAATACGGACAGAAGGTACTGACACGAGGTGTTACAGCAAAGTATCAGTGGGGTGTAGCTGCAAAGAACGCATCGAAACTCAGTAATGCCTTAACATGTGTCTCTCTTCTTAGTGTCGCCATCAGCAGTGTCAAGGGCTTCAATACTAAGTATAGCGAGGTTACAAAGGATGGAACTTACGATGCTGGTGATATGGGCGAGACAGGCACTTCCTTTGCGGTTCACGGACTGACCTCAATCGTGGGGCTTGCCACCTTTGGTATAAGTGATGTGCTTGGATTATCTGAGAAGGCAGATGATATAGCTAATGGGCTTACGAGTTTTGCTGAAACTGAGGGAGCTAAATTTGTTAGAAACCATGAATACTCGTCAAATTATGTAAAGAATGCACAATTTCTTATGGATTACGCCGACGATGAAAGCAATAACATAGTTCTGAGATATGGTTCTGCTTCTATAGCCGGCATCGGAATGATCGGAGCTATAACTGTTGATGGTGTAGCGGATGGATTTAAATGGATCGGCGGGCAGGTAAGCTCGGGTTGGAATGCAATAACAGGTTTATTTTAATTTATAAAGAGAGGATTTTAATTATGTTTAGAGAATTATTGCCGATTGGAAGCGTTGTTATTCTTAAAGGCGGACTGAAAAAACTTATGATTACTGGTATAATGCTAGCAAAGGATGATGAACCGGAAAAGTTTTATGATTATATAGGTGTATTTTATCCTGAGGGTTTTGTAGGTGTAGAAACCAACTTTCTTTTCAATCATGATGACATCAATGATGTTGTGTTTAGAGGTTACGAAAACCCCGAAAGAAACAGCTTTATTGATTTTATGGAAGAGTCGTACAACAATCAGAATACAACCGAGGATAACTGAATAGTATAACCAAAATGCATAGGGGATAACTGTGATTCCCCTATGTTTTTTGTTTGTCCTGAAAGAGAAATGAGATGAATATGGTGTTATAACACAAGCTTATTTACACTGTTTTCGTCAATATGAATATTTTTTCAAAAAAACTATTGACAAATTTGTTTATATATGCTATAGTATAGACGGAAAGAGGAAGACAACCTCCCGAGAGAATAAGATCACTTACATGGAAGCCGTGTACGGCAGCAGTGACGAGAGAAGAAGTGCTAAGAGAAAAGGGAAGAGAGTCTGAATCTTAATTAGATAAAGTTGCGTGAAGGAACAACTTAAAAAAAGAAAGGTAGGGTGAGTCCGGTGTACTAAGATCCTTCGGTAATTATAAAAGGCTTTGCGGTTGAGTTTCTTTGGTGTAGAGTAAGGTGTTGTGAATAGATGTAGTTTCGGAAGAACATATAGAGCAGAGCTAATAATCGATTACCGCAAATCAAAAGACAATTGAATATAGGAAGTTAAAATTTGTATATAAAAGAAAGGTTAGAGTTGCTCGCAGAAGCGAACAACGAAACAGGTGGAAAATGATCATCCAGTTTTAGCGGCCGTCCTTTGTGTGAGAGATCAGCAAGAGGACGGCCGCATTGTTTTATGTGATAGCATGGATCAAAGTTAGCTTTTTGCTGTGGCAAAAGGCTTGTTTTATTATATTAATAAATATTTAATAAACAGTTGACATATTTCA
>JAZNKU010000398.1:0-1563 GCA_045578685.1 Eubacteriales bacterium | reverse complement strand
GACCGTTGATTCAAAAAACAGTATGATATATACCCCCGCCTCCGAAGGGCTTGAGCCCGGCACTCCCCTTTTCGGATACGTTAATTCTGTTTCTACAGCTATGGGTAACGAAAGCTATGAGATATCGGTTACGGCAACCGACATCGAGCATTCTCATCTTATGACCGTTTATAACGAGGACGGAAGTAAGCAGGCATATCTTATCCCTGTTTTCCCTTATGAAAGCGTTGTCAACTATGCCCAAACCACAGACCTCGCTTCCTGGAATGAACTTGAAGATTATGAGTGTATTGACGGCAAGAAGATCAGTGTGTCGATACTTTGTGACGGTGAATATATAAATATATCCACCGATCAAATGCCCGAGGGCGGAGAGCATATACTTGCATATCTTAAATCACATTTTACCGATTATATGACCGAAGAATATTTGAATAAATAAAAAAAGATCCACTTTCTTTTGAAAGTGGATCATTTTTTATTTAACTACTTTTTTGTTCTTAACAAGCTTAGCGTTAAGGTTAATATAGGAATATCGTCTGCAATGGAACAAGGCCTTTCGTCCTTCGGCATTTCTTGTAAAAACAAGATCAAAGTTACCGCTTTTGCCCTTTAGATTCTTTGTAAGGACAGAGGCGTTCTCCTTATTCTTGCCGATCACCGACGGACAAGCATAGCTGCGGCTCCAGTCATGTCCAAACCGACCCTTATACACCAAGATATATCTGGGGTCAACTATAGGGGACAGCATCTCGGATACGGCACCCGAAAACACGGATTTTTCTCTGGCAGAGGCAGACTCAAGAGAGCAGGTGATACTGCCGCTTTTTTCATTTTTGGCAACCTTGACTCTGCCGGATTCTATCTCACCCAGATCACGAAGTGTTCTGTGAACGGCACCTGCAAGAGAGCCTATACTCTTTTCGGGAGAGGCATTGCTTGATACAAATGACAGTTTACCTATCAACAAAACCGCCAAAACTATACCGATTGCAAGACCTATGAATTTACCGAAGAACCCCCCGAGGATCACAAGCAACAATGCTACGGCAACGCCAAGTGCAAGTATGACAGCTTGCAGCTTGTTTTTGTACACAGCCTTTGCAGGATGTACCTCTGTGGGTACCTCGCTTACCTCTACCACCTCGGGATGAGCACGACCCTTAACCCCGCTCTGCCAACGCTTGGCTACCGTGGCTCTATCCCTCGCCAAAGCAAACATAGACCTGTTTATATTATCTATCCCTGCTTCGTTAAAGGGAGGTTTTATTATATCAAGACGGTCGACACCGCTCTCGATACTGTCAGCAGAATAAGCCGGCCCCTGAAAGCAGGCAAACCTACGCTCAAGCGTTTCATAATCCGCTCCGCAAAGCTCTTCTTCCTTATCTGCAGATGGATCAAGGGTAACGAGATGCCAGATGTTCGATATCTTGTCGGGGTTCTTTTTGTCTATACGGATAGCTCTGCCTCGCATCTGATTTGACAGCATAAAGCTGCCCACAAAGCTGGCAAGGATAAGGGAGTTTATGTTGGGAGAGTCCCAGCCCTCGCCTAAAAGCG
>JAZNKU010000397.1:0-2275 GCA_045578685.1 Eubacteriales bacterium | reverse complement strand
TTGGGTCAACCTTACGGACAGTCTCCTCCTCTGCGGTTATATTGAAGCATAGTCCCGTAAGGAGCATAGCCATACAAACTATCAATGATATGACCTTTCTCATCGTTAATCCCTTTCAAATTTATATAAATTGTCAGTATTGACATTTAACCTCTATATATAGTATACTTATATTATACATATTTTACAAGAGGGTAAAATGAGAAAAGTTAAAAAAATCACAGAAAATTGGCACTTTACCGATCTTGACGGAAACAGATATCCTGTAGAGATACCTCATACATGGAATAATGTCGACGGTCAGGACGGCGGTAATGACTATAAACGAGGACGGTGTGTTTACGACACCGTTTTCGATATGCCCGAGCACTCTGAAAATGAAAGAATTTACCTTGAGTTCAGAGGTGTAAATGCCTCTGCCGAGGTTATCCTAAACGGTGTAAACGTAATCAACCACGACGGGGGTTATTCTACCTTCCGCTGTGATGTAACCGATTATCTTAAAAATACAAATGAGCTTAAGGTATATACCGACAACTCGGTAAATAACCGTGTATATCCCCAAAAGGCAGACTTTACCTTCTACGGCGGAATATACCGTGACGTATGTCTGATAACGGTAAACAAGTATCATTTTCATATGGACTGCTTTGGCGGCAGCGGTTTAAAAATAGACTCGTATACAGACGGAAGAGTTTGTGTTACCACATGGCACGATGTCAAAAATGCAGAAGTACGTATCAAGCTGTACGATGCAGACGGAAGCTGTATAACCAAAGGGCACGGAACAAATGCAGAGCTTAAAATAGACAATGTTCATCTCTGGAACGGTATAGCAGACCCCTATCTATACACCTGCCGTGCAGAGCTGTTGATAGAGGGTGAGCCCAAAGACAGTATATCGTCAAGCTTTGGTGTAAGGGAATTTCATATCGACCCGAAGAAGGGATTTTTCTTAAACGGCAAAAGCTATCCCTTAAGAGGCGTATGCCGACATCAGGACAGAAAAGGTATAGGTAACGCTATTCTCCCCTGCCATCACGAGGAGGATATAGAGCTTATCCGTGAGGTGGGTGCTAACACCATACGCCTTGCACACTATCAGCAGGATCAGTATTTTTACGATCTGTGTGACAGATACGGGCTTATCGTATGGGCTGAGATCCCATATATCTCAGAGCATATGCCCGCGGCAAACGAAAACGCCGCCAACCAGCTCAAGGAGCTGATAATACAAAACTATAACCATCCATCTATCGTATGCTGGGGACTTTCAAACGAGATAACCATCTCGGGCAGAAGATACCGACGCGATATGCTTAACAATCACAGGATGCTCAATGATATATCTCACCGACTTGATCGGGTCAGACCTACGGTCCTTGCCTGCTATGCGGTATGCGGCCCCTTTAACCCCGTGGCACATATCACCGACCTTGTCAGCTGGAATCTCTATCTCGGATGGTATGTACCGGGACTGTGGCTCAATGAATTATGGATAGACTTCTTCCATACCGTATATCCCAACAGGCCGCTCGGTTATTCGGAATACGGCTGTGAGGCAATGCCCAATCTTCATTCCTCAAAACCGAGACGAGGAGACCACACCGAGGAATACCAGTGCATCTATCACGAGCATATGCTCAAGTGCTTTGAAAAGCGACCCTTTATGTGGGCGACCCATCTCTGGAATATGTTTGACTTTGCAGCGGATGCAAGAAATCAGGGCGGCGAGCCCGGTATGAACCACAAGGGACTTGTTACCTTTGACCGCAAGGTCAGAAAAGACGCCTTCTATCTTTACAAGGCTTATTGGTCTGATGAAAGCTTTATCCATATATGCGGCAAGCGTTATATCAACCGCACCGATAAGATTACGGAGATCAAGGTATATTCAAATCTCGACAGCGTTACACTTTTTGTCAACGGCAAGGAGCTTGAGAGCAAAAAGGGGGATAAGATATTTAAGTTTTCAGTTGCACTTGAGGGTGATCTGAAAATAGAGGCTGTTTCGGGAGAATTCCGTGACAGCGCAGTTATAAGGCGTGTTGACAAGCCTGACCCTGCATATAAGCTCAAGAAGAACGACGGCAAGGGTGAAAACTGGGTATAAATACTACCGAGGTATATTATGACTGACAAAACATTAAACCGAGCCAAGCTATATCAGCTTGTGCTCTTTCCGCTTAACAACGGTGCAACAAATGTATATTTCGTACTGATCCTGTCTTATATTGCCACCTTCGGTGAAAATGTACTGGGACTTCTCGGTTTC
>JAZNKU010000396.1:0-9428 GCA_045578685.1 Eubacteriales bacterium | reverse complement strand
CCGCCTCCGGCTTTACGCCTCCGCGTGGTACCATATGATAGTGCTGAGGCATTTCCTCGGCAGGGGGATAGCCCTTTCCCTTCTTTGTAACCATATGGATGACAGTACTTCTCTTGAGGCTCTTTGCCACAGAGATAACATCAGAAACAGCCCTATAATCGTTACCGTCTACGGGACCCATGTAGTAAAGGCCAAGATGTTCAAAATAATTACTCTGATAAATGGCGTTTTTTATCGTTTGCTTGGTGTTTCGTATAAAGTTAGCCATAGCCCTGCCGATCAAAGGTATCTTATCAAGCAGTCCATGAGTAACAGTCTTAACCTTAAAATACCTCTTCGAGCTTCGCATCTTTGACAGATGATCAGCAAATCCGCCCTTGTTACGGGATATGGACATTTCGTTCTCATTGATTATTATTATAAGGTGCAAATCCTCACGACAGTTATTAATCGCCTCATGGATCATACCTCCTGTAAAAGCACCGTCACCAAGAACCACCACGGTGTAGGCGTCACTTCCCTGTCTCATGTCACTTTCCGCAAAGCCAAGACCTGCGGACAGCGAGGTGCTGGAATGTCCCGCACCGAAACAGTCATGTTCGCTTTCGCTTCGCTTGGTAAAGCCTGAAAGCCCTCCGGGAGTACGAAGCTCATCAAAATTTTTTCTACCGGTAAGGAGCTTATGGACATAGCTCTGATGTCCTACATCAAAGATAACATGATCCTTAGGGGTATTAAAATGGCGGTGGATAGCTATTGATAGCTCTACAACACCTAAGTTAGAGGCTAAGTGTCCGCCTGTTATATTAACATTTTCACAGAGGAAATTTCTTATCTCTCCTGCCAACAGAGGCATTTCGGATTCCCCCATTTGCTTGAGATCTGCAGGAGAATTAATTCTGCTTAATTTCTTATATTCCGTCATTTTTTCTCCTCAAAAAGAACACAAGTGCCCCAAGAATAACACACACAGCGATAAAGATACCGCAATGCATAAAGAACTCCTCGGGAAGTATGGTAATTATCGGATCGTATCTCGGATCAAATATCCAGTTCGTATTGTTGAACAGAAGCTTATGAAACAGAACAAAGGCCCGTTCAAAGTTTATAGCAATAGCCGCAACCACAGTAAGAGGCAGGGCAAGTGTCAAGACTCCGGCAAGCCTGTAGGTGAGTTTGTCCCTGTAAAAAAGCATCATAAGGGATACAAACACAAATGCTATAGCTCCCCACAGGTATATTGCATTGAATATGACCTTACACTCCTCAAAGTGTATAGCACCGGGATTTGAATAAGCCATAGAGGGCAGATGAAATTCATCGGTACAGAAGGGCGAAAGATATTCCATTACCGCGTGATAATTTTCAAGTATAGCATCCCTTGAATAGCCTGAATTTGCGGGAATATCAAGCACCTCGATATCAATGTAGTATATAAAATTGGTCAGATGGATGATGCCAAGCCCTGCGGCAATGCTGAGTATGAGCATAGCAAGCGCGAGCAGGACTGCGATAATAATTTTCTTAAACATGCTATTATTATATCACATATTATAAAATAATGCAAATATTGTTTACATCAAGAAAAATTTGATGAAAAAGTAGTCAATCTCCCGATCTATATCTTACAAAATTTGATGACAAATTCATCAATCTTACATCCACAGATCGTTCACTTTGGAAACTATCTTTATCTTAACCTTCTGAATATTTGATGACAAATTCATCAATCTTATGAGCAGGCACTTCAACCTGTAACAGGCTGTATTTGGTGACATCGGTGGCGTTACGGTGGTAGAACGGTGACGGTATCAACGCCGCACAAAGCCTTTATTTATGTGGGTTTATAGAGTTTGGTGGTGTCGGTGGTGCGATTTTTCACTACTACGTATAAAATGATTATGATATATATTTTAACTCTGACATTACATTTAAATTTTTACAGGCGTAATTAAAAATGACAACACCCACACCACCGACAAGGCACAGATCCTTATTTTATGCAGATACGGGGCGGTGGTGCGACTTGGAAAAGACATCGCCCTGACACCACCGACACCACCGCTGTCAGATATACGGATAATAGTACACGTCATAAGCATCATGATTTAATCTGAAATCAAATGCCCTGCCGTACTTCGTTTTTATAATGAACTCTTCTTCGTTCTTTTTCAAGAGTTGGCATAGCTCCTTTTTAAACTCATTATACGAACACTTATACCCCTTCTCGTTATCCTGACACCAGCGTACAAATACCTTGTGCATTGCTGTTGTAGTCAGGTTGTCCCTGGGGGTATCGGTATTTCTCGGAATACAGCACTGGTTATAGAAGTTGGCTACGGGATTGTTTTCCTTGGCATAGAGCATACGTTTACCGACATTGAAGAGATCCTCTGTATATTCATATCCGTTGGCTATCACCGAACGAAGCCACATAAAAGCCTTTGCTACTATTCCGCTGCGCTCTGCATACATCTTGTCGCATAAGAACTTGTCCCGCTTTTCCTTTGGGATAACGTTGTTACACTCAACGATATTGATACGATCATAGACCCACTCGCCCCGGTCTCCGCCGAACTTGGGGAGCTTGTTCATACAGAACCATAACTAACCTCCGTAGGTATAGTAGAAGGGCGAAGAGCCCTTACGCTCCGCAAAGATACGGTCACCGCCCGTTACCTGCTTAAAGATCTTAAGCTCGTTTACAGACATATAGCTTAAGTCCGAGCTTCCTGCAAGGCGTTTGCCGTATATGGCGGAGGTTCCGAACCGTGCTTCGAGAGTGTTCAAGTCTATTGCGGCACAGTTTCGCTGACCGAGGATACGCTCACACAGAGCCTTGAGCTGACTTTTGCCGGTGTTACCCTCGCCCACCATAAAAAGAGCCGACTTCATACGGTAGCCCTTGACGTTTGACAGAGTCACACCTATAAACTCCATAAGGAAGGTATAGGTACCGTTATCTTCTCCGCAAAGATCCTTCATAAAGGCATCGAACACGGGAGTTTTGACATCACTGAGATCCCAGTCGCAGTCAAGCTGCACGGTAGAGTAGATGTCGGGAGAATGAGGGGTCAGCCTGTTTGTGTCAAGATGGAGAATTCCGTTCTTGAAGTTGACTATATTCTCATCCGCGTCAAGCTCCTCGCTTCTTACAAAGCAGGGGTCACTTAAGATATTACGAACAACCTCTTCTACGTCTGCCATACAAAATCCCTTATCGCTGTATGAGGTAATATACCCCTTTACTAAAGCCCTTATCTCCTCGATGCTTATAGGCTGGTATACACCCTCACGGTACCAGAGCCGTCTGACCACCCTGTCCTCCTCTCCCAGTTCAAAGAGGTATCGCTCATTCTCTCTGATATAAGAAGCAAGGGCGGGACGGTCTACGCGTAAGATTCCTCCCTTGCCGTAATAGAAGTATGGCGGCATGGGCTTGTACTCTGTTACCTCGGCGTTTTCGACGGCTTTCGACAAATTATCTATGGTTTTCTCTCTGCCGAGGATAGAGAAAGCGTCAGAAATATCACCATTATGGGGTAGCTTGTCGGACAAAGCCGATGCAGGAATTACGCGTATACTCTTAGCCGTTGACAAAACACCCTGCTTTACCGTCTCGGCATATTTTTCTCCTGCTTCGTCGTTGTCAGATATGATGACAACCTCCTTGCCCGTGAGGAATTTGTTGTACTCGGGCTCCCATTTACCTGCCGCACCCTTAGGTGAGGTGGTGGCGGTGTATCCTAAAGAGAACATTGTGTCAACATCCTTTTCGCCTTCGACAATATAGATCATATTGCTGTTATTCAGTTCATTTAAGCGGTATAGCGGAGCTTTTACCTTATCCAAGCCCTTATGCCATACACCTTTTTCAAGGCGTTCCCAGAGAGCGTATTTTAAGCCGTCATCCTTACGGTAGATAGATTTACGGGCAACGGTATTACCCTCTGCGTCACGGTAGATATGGGCACGGATGGGAGTGCTCGTGTTTTTCGGCTGAATGGCATCCGACTCCCCGATGAAGAGATCGCTCATTTTAAGCCCCATGGCATAAACTATTTCCTCAGGGGTACAGCCTCTGTGGCAATGTAACAAAATTTTACCCTCGCGCTCTGTCACCGACAGACTGGGATTTCTGTCATCGTGTGCGGGACAGCAGGCGGTATATTCACCAAAACTTATCTTTTTTACTTTGTTTAATTTTGAAATAAATTCATTAAGGTTCATAGATTACCTCCTTTGTTTTTGATTTCATTATACAAGGGAGGTAATACGCTTCGGTAGGGTACTACCCTCGGCTTTTTTGAAAATAAATTAAAAGATTTCCGTCAAAAAACGGAAATCTTTTAATTTATATAGGCAAGAATATCAGTGCTATATTGAAGTACAAAAGCACCGCACAGGCGTCAACTATTGTCGTAATAAGGGGTGAAGCCATGATAGCGGGATCTAACCTCAGCACCTTTGCAAGCATGGGAAGCACTGCACCCAGTATCTTTGCAAGTACGACTACACCAATAATGGTCAGACCTACAACGAGAGAAACCATCCATATATTATAGTCAGCATATGCGGGGTCGTTGCGGTACATAAGTTCATACATGATCCATGTACGAATAGCGTTGACCACAGCAAGAGCTGTACCTACAAGCACACCGATAAGAAGCTCCTTAAAAAAGACTTTGAAAAAGTCCTTGAGCTTAATTTCGTCTGTAGCAAGACCTCTTACTATCATCGCAGAGGACTGAGAGCCTGAGTTACCGCCGGTACCCATTATCATCGGGATAAAGGAAACAAGCAGAGCGTTCATCAGGTTCTCGTAGTTTGTGATGATCATACCCGTAAAGGTGGATGAAAGAAGAAGTATTACAAGCCATAGAATACGGTTCTTGGAATGTCCCCAGACGGAGGTCTTGAAATAGTCCTCGTCGCTGGGCGTTACCGCAGCCATGATGGCGATATCCTCCTCGATCTCCTCGGTGAGGACGTCGATAGCGTCGTCGATGGTGACGATACCCACAAGTCTGTCCTCGTTATCAACGACGGGGATCGCAAGGAAGTCGTACTTATCAATAGTCTTTGCGACATCCTCCTTATCATCGTGGGTGTGTACATAGATCACATCGGGATCCATTATCTCACCTATTGTGGTCTCGTACTTATTAAGAAGAAGATCCTTTACCGATACGATACCGATTATTCTTCTTCTGGAATCTGTTACATAACAGGTATATACAGTTTCTTTGTCAGGAGCAGTCTTTCTCAGATGAGAAAACGCCTGTTTTACGGTCATATCCTGCTTTAAGTCAACAAACTCAACCGTCATAATGCTTCCCGCAGAATCCTCGGGATAACTGAGAAGATCGTTTATCTGTCTTCTCTTTTCGGGTGTTGCAACGCGCAGAATTCGCTTTACCAGCGTTGCGGGCATCTCCTCGATCATATCGACGGTATCGTCAAGGAACATATCTTCCAATACCTCGCCAAGCTCGCTGTCACTGAACACCTTAATGAGAAGCTCCTGCATATCAGGATCCATCTCAGCAAAGACATCGGTTGCGAGCTCCTTTGGCAGGATTCTGTAGATGCGTGGTACCACATCCATATCCGCTTCTTCAAGAAGAAGAGCGATATCCTGTGCCTCCATGGTCGCAAGCAGCTCACGAAGCTCGGGATACCTCTTCTCACGAAGAAGCGCTAATGCCTTTTCGTACATAGTTTTTCCTCCTTAATATATTTTTTAGGAGGTGGGGGTCAGTTGAGGTGATCAAAATGAACACCGACATATTCTGACACTCGCCCACCGGGTTTACTTCGGCTACTGCCTGTGTCCACTT
Organism: Eubacteriales bacterium; assembly: GCA_045578685.1. Lineage (GTDB taxonomy): Bacteria > Bacillota > Clostridia > Oscillospirales > CAG-272 > RGIG7300. The sequence continues at coordinate 3,588 of JAZNKU010000396.1, read as the reverse complement.
TTTTCACTCCTTTATAGTTAGTTTATGAATTTTAAGAAATAACGATAGACTCCCAGGGTCTCATGCGGAAGGTATCGGTAACTCTCTTTCTGTCATGGCTGGTAATAAGGAATTTGCCGCCCTTGACGGGATTGTCAATACTGATTCTCTTATCAGAGTAATTAAGCACGACATAAACATCCTTTTCGCCCTTGAGGAAGCGACGGTATACCACCGCACCGCCCTCGTTCTTGACAAGCTCAAAATCGCCTCTCATAAGAGTCTTGTTAGCTGCACGCATCTTGAAAAGACGACTGAAATAACCGTATACACCGTCCTCTGCTTCAAGCTCGTTCTTGGCATTGACTTCCTTATAGAAGTCGTTAAGCTTGATCCAGGGCTTACCTGTGGTAAAGCCGCCGTTTTCGCTGTCATCCCAAGCCATGGGAACTCTTCCGCAGTCACGGCTGTCGAGGGAAAATCTTCTGAGTGTTTCTTCAACGCCGAACTTCTTTATAAGAATATCCTGATTATTCTGTGATTCGATATCTATACTCTCCTCGAGAGTGTGGAATACGGGGTTGATCGCACCAAGCTCCTGACCCTCATAGATAAAAGGAGTACCCTGCATACAGTATGTAAGGGTAGCAAGAAGCTTTGCGGATTCTCGGCGATATTTCTTAGAACCGAAACGGTCTATAGATCTGGGCTGATCGTGATTCTCAATACAGAGTGCGTTCCAACCCTTGCCGTTAAGTCCTGCCTGCCACTTTGCCATAGTTGCAACGAACTTGTGAGGATCAAACTTTGCAGGATAGAAGCGTAGACCCTTTTCGCGTCCTTCTCTCATATGCTCAAACTGGAATGCGAGAGTAAGCTCCTCGCGCTCGGGGGCAGTGAGCATAAGCGAAGCTTCGGGAGGAAGATCCCATACCTCACCTACGGTGAATGCGTTGTGAGGACCAAAGCATCTTTCGTGAAGCTCGTGAAGGAACTCGTGAAGTCTGGGACCGTCGCCGGGATGATCAGCCTCAAAATCCTTGGAGATCATATTAATAACATCGCAACGGAAGCCGTCAACACCACGGTCAAACCAACGGTTGATCATATTGGCGATCTCGTCACGCACCTTGGGGTTTTCCCAGTCAAGATCGGGCTGATAGTGGAAGCCCACATGGAGATAATACTGTCCGCTCTTCTCGTCATAGATCCAGGCAGAGCCGCCGATAGCATCGCCGCCCCACTTGTTGGGAGGTCCGCCGTTTACCGGGTCCTTCCAGATATAGTAGTCACGGTAGGGGGCGTCCTTACCCTGAATAGCACTCTTAAACCACTCGTGCTCGTCGGAGGTGTGGTTCACAACCAGGTCCATAAGCAGACGGATGCCACGCTTGTGCATCTCATCAAGCATCTCCTCAAAGTCAGCCATTGTACCGAACTTGGGGTCAACATTGTCAAAGTCGGATATATCATATCCGTTGTCCTTGTCGGGAGTAGGATAGCAGGGGGAGATCCATATAGTATTTACACCCAACTCCTTTAAATAATCAAGCTTACTTATAATACCGCGGAAATCACCGATACCGTCACCGTTAGAGTCACAGAAGCTCTTGGGGTATATCTGATATACCACCGCGTCTTTATACCAATCCTTTTTAGTTTCCATCACTTTTTCCTTATGTTTTTCTTTTTTCTTACAGAATAGCCGAAGCTACCTAACTTTTTTCCTATTGCCATATAGTCACCGTGGGAGTATGCTATAAGATTGCACTTCTCCATACGGAGCTTTCCCTTCTCGTCAAGAAGGCTCTCCTCAACATCCACCGCTACTATGTCACAGAGGAACATATCGTGGGTACCGAGAGGAATTATGTCAAAAACCTTACATTCAAGGGCTATGGGACACTCTTCGATAACGGGGGCATCTACCTGCTCACCCTTAACTGCCGTAAATCCGCATTTTTCGAACTTACCCATATCCCTTCCGCTTTTAACTCCGCAGAGATCTACCGATCTTGTCATAGCTTGAGTGGGAAGATTCACCACCAGCTCGCGGCTTTCCTTGATAAGCTCATAGGAATATCGCTCGGGACGGATAGACACATAGAGCCTCGGAGGCTGTGAATTGATTATGCCCGTCCAGCCTACAGTAAATACGTTAGGCTTTTCAACCGTACCGCTTGATACAAGCACACAGGGCACGGGAGAAAGCTGTGCCGAGCCCTTCCAGCTCTGCTTAGCCATTATTAGCCTCCGCCTTTTCCTCGTCCATCTTGCGTAAGAACTTATAGCACTTCTTTGCCTCCATAATACCGTTGGGTATAGTTTCCTCACTCTCAACGATAAGAGGTAATCCAAGCTCAAGAGCCGCGTTTACACAGTCTTTAACCGGAGCCTTACCCTCACCGAGAGGTCTTCCCTCTCTGCGGTCAAGAAGTCCGTCCTTGATGTGGACAAGCTCAATCCTGTCCTTATTTTCCTTTAAAAATTCAACAGGATCAAGTCCTGCGTAGAATACCCAGAAGGTATCAACCTCAAAGAGGACATTGGTCTTATCTCTTAATATCTCGAAGGGAATGCTGCCGTCCTTATTGGGCTTGAACTCGTTTTCGTGGTTGTGAAAATGAAGTTTGAAGCCTTCTGCCTCAAATTTAGGCTGATATTCGTTTATAATATTAACGAGCTTATCGAGATACTCATTATTATGAACATGATATGCGGGGATAACGATGTTTGTGTTGCCCAGTTCACGGTGGAACTTGACAATGTTGTCAAAATCAGCTACAATATCGTTTGCATCAACGTGAGCACCGATAACGGTCATATCCCACTTTTCGAGCAGAGCCTTAAGCTCAGCCGCACTGTAGTTACCGTAACCGGCAAACTCAACAAATTTGTATTTAAACTCATTGAGTCTTGAAAAACAGTAGTCAAAGTCTTCCTTGTAATCTCTGACACTGTACAACTGCAATCCGTATTCCATTGCAAAATACCTCGTTTAATCTTTAGATTAACTTCCATTATATAATATTCCCGCCCTCTTTTCAAGGGGGAAAATAATTTTTTTGAAATTTTTCAAAACCACTTGACAAGTGTAGTCGGGTGTGGTATAATTGCCCAGTAAATGAAGCAGAACATTCCGTTCTCACCCCGTAACCGAAACAAAGCGTGGGTCAATAAACATCTCTTCCCCAGTGGGAGGATACTGTTTGTGCGGAAAGTTTGCTTTCGCACATTTTTTATTTTATCTGGGGGTGCTTTCCTATAAAAAACAACAATAACTCAAAGGAGCTTCTCATCAACGAAAAGATTAATTTCGACAGTTCCAAGGAAGTTCGTATCATCGGTGCCGACAACGAACAGCTCGGCGTTGTATCCTTTGAAAGAGCTCTTGATATGGCAGATGATGCCGATCTCGATCTCGTGCTTATTGCAGCTCAGGCTGAACCGCCCGTATGCCGCATCATGGACTACGGGAAGTACAAGTACGAACAGGCGATCAAGCAGAAGCAGGCGCGCAAGAAGCAGAGCAAGATCGAGATCACTGCGATGAAATTCCGTCCCAAGATCGACATCGGCGACTACAACACCAAGAAGAAGCACGTGGAG
>JAZNKU010000395.1:0-3792 GCA_045578685.1 Eubacteriales bacterium | reverse complement strand
GATTGGTCAGGATCTGCTCACCAAGTTCTCTGCAGCTTGCGAGGATGTGTGCATCATCGACAAGCAGCCCAAGCTTGAAGGTCGTTTCCTCTCCATGTTCCTCGCACCTCAGTCCACAAAACCTACTAAACAGTAAATAATTGAAAGGAGTTTCTCACCATGGGAAAGATCAAAACACATAAGGCTACTGCCAAGAGATTTAAGTTAACAGCTACCGGTAAGGTAAAGATGAACCACACTGACCGTCGTCATAAGCTCGGTCTCAAGGCTTCTAAGCGTAAGATGCACCTCAGAAAGGCTGGTTACCTCAGCGAATCTATGGCACCCGCTATCAAGAAGCTTATGCCCTACGCATAAACCACATCGAATTTCAGTTATAACGGAGGATTTAGAAAATGGCAAGAGTTAAAGGCGCTATGATGACGCGCAAGAGAAGAAATAAAGTTTTAAAGCTCGCTAAGGGTTACTGGGGTGCTAAGTCCAAGCACTTCAAGATGGCTAAGCAGCAGGTACTCAAGAGCGGTAACTATGCTTTCGCAGGCAGAAAGATGAAAAAGAGAGATTTCCGTTCTCTCTGGATCACCCGTATCTCCGCAGCTGCTAAGGCTAACGGCATCAACTACTCTCAGTTCATGCACGGTCTCAAGAAGGCTGGCATCGACCTCAACAGAAAGATGCTCTCCGAGATCGCTATCGCAGACAAGGAAGCTTTCACTGCTCTCGTTGAGCAGGCTAAGGCTGCCCTCTAATTAAGAATATGATCCCACAGGCGTGCGCGCCTGTGGGATTTCGTCGTTTTTAGTATGGAATTTATTACATCAAGAAACAATAAAACTGTAATTGAAGCATCCAAATTAAAGGATAGGAAATACCGTGAACGCACAGGGCTCTACTTTTTCGAGGGCAGAAAACTTTTCGAAGAGGCTCTTATAAGCGGTGTTATTCTCAAAACAGTGTTCGTCAGAGAGGATTTTTATATACAAAACAAAAATCTTCTTGACAGAACTGACGCTACAATATATACTGTATCACAAAGTGTTTACGAAAAGCTCACCGAGGATAAGGCCCCCGACGGGATTCTTGCCGTTGCAAAAAAGCCTGATTTCACCCCTGAAATCAAAGGCAGATGCTTTATACTCAGTGAGGTAAGAGATCCCGGTAATATAGGCACCTGTATCCGCTCTGCCAGAGCCTTTGGCATAGACACCCTCATACTTCACAACTGTGCAGACGTCTACAATCCTAAGGTAATACGCTCCACCATGGGTGCATTCTTCAGGCAAAACATATTCCTCACCGAAGATATCTCCACGGTGCTGAAGCTGCTTTCAGACAGGGACTACAGGGTTCTGCCGACAGCTCTTTCAGAAAAAAGCATTTCACTCACAGACATTGAGATAGACAAAAAAACCGTATTTATTGTTGGAAACGAGGGACACGGAATATCCCGTGGCATTCTTGATGCCTGCAGCGAGGCAATCATAATCCCAATGAAGGGCGATACCGAATCCCTCAATGCATCAGTTGCCGCATCTATTCTCATGTATAAAATGACAGAATAAGGTAAAATGGATAACAAGATCTATTGGATATGGCTCTCTCTGGCAGCAGGACCGCAGTCCTCTCTACCCCGTAAGCTCACAGAGCATTTTGACGGGGATATAATGGCTATTTACAATGCCGATGCTGCCGAATACAAAAGAGCAAAGGCTACACCCAAAAATATTTCCGCATTAAGCTGCAAATCTCTCGATTATGCCAAGGATATAATAAGCTGGTGCAACGCAAAGCATGTTAAGATACTGACCTATGAGGATCAGCTCTATCCCAAAAAACTCGGAGCTATCACAAACTGGCCTCCGGTGCTTTATTATATCGGTGAGCTTTATGATATTGACAACGAGCTTTGTATCGCTGCTGTAGGTACCCGCAGGATGACAAAATACGGTCACGACACTGCCTATTCTTTCTGCTATGACTTAGCCAAAAGCGGAGCAATAGTCGTGTCAGGTCTGGCGGCAGGTATTGATACCACCAGCCACCGTGCCGCACTGGATGCGGGCGGCAAAACCGTTGCGGTCATCGGAACACGAATCAATAAGGTATATCCCGCAGAGAATCGGGATATTATGAGAGAGGTAGCAAGAAAGGGACTTCTTATAACCGAGTATCATCCTTTCTTTGATACCCAGCCTATGAATTTCCCTAAAAGAAACCGTATTATCTCAGGCTTATGCGATGCAACGGTAGTATTTGAGGCTGACACAAACAGCGGCTCTCTGATTACGGCAGAACTTGCAAAAAAACAAAACAGAGAGGTATATGCCCTGCCCGGTAAGATAGGAGAACAGGGTTCTCTGGGCACAAATGAGCTTATCCGCGACGGTTCACTGATCGTGACCCGTGCTATGGATATATTAAACGATTTTAAGGGAAGGTATAACCTTAAAATTCAAAACGAAAGGCTTTTCGACTATTCACCAAAAAAGCAAAACAAGGACTCCTTCGGAAAAACACAAAAGGTAGGTATAATCCCAATCACAAACGAGCTTGAGAAGCTTATATATGCTCAGCTCAGCGTGGATACACCTATATGTTCCGAAAACATAACAGTCCAGGGTTATAGCTATGGCGACATTATGACAGCTCTGACAGTATTGGAGCTCTCAGGTTATGTCACTTCACATCCCGGAAACGCCTACACAAAAAAATAATGAAAGGATAAAATATGTCAAACCTTGTAATAGTTGAGTCACCCTCCAAAGCTACCACGATAAAGGGATATCTCGGTTCGGGCTATAAGGTAATAGCCTCCAAGGGCCATGTAAGAGATTTACCCAAGAGTACGCTCGGAGTTGATATAGAGAATGATTTTGAAGCCCGTTACATCAATATCAGAGGTAAGGGCGATCTTATCAAAGAGCTTAAAAAAGAAGCAAAAAAAGCAACCAAAGTATTCCTCGCAACCGACCCGGACCGTGAAGGAGAAGCGATCTCATGGCATCTTGCAAACGCCCTCGATCTCGATAACCGGAAGGCCAAGCGCATAACCTTCAACGAAGTAACAAAAACGGCTATTAAGGCGGCTATCAAGGCACCCCGTGATATAGATATGGATCTTGTAAACTCACAGCAAGCAAGAAGAATCCTTGACCGTATTGTGGGCTACAAGATCAGCCCCATCCTCTGGAAAACAATAAAGAGCGGTCTCTCCGCAGGACGAGTTCAGTCTGTTGCCACACGAATTATCGTCGAGCGAGAGGAGGAGATCAGAGCATTCAATCCCGAAGAATATTGGACCATCGACGCCCTTCTTGAAGCAGATAACAAGATGAGCTTTAAAGCAAAATTCTACGGTGAAAACGGAAAAAAGCATGATCTTAACAACGAGGCTGATGCCAAAGCTGTTCTTGATGCTATAGACGGCAATAATTTCATCGTAGATTCTGTCAAGAAGGCAGTAAGAACCAAGAATCCCCTTCCCCCATTTATCACCTCCACTATGCAGCAGGAGGCATCCCGTAAGCTTGGATTCCAGCTCCAGAGAATAATGAAGGTGGCACAGGAGCTCTACGAGGGTATCAACATTGGCTCTAAAAACGGCGGTGTACAGGGTCTTATCACATATATGCGTACCGACTCCCTCCGTATTTCCGCAGACGCTCAGTCTGCCGCAAAGGATTTTATTCTCAACAACTACGGAGAATCTTACTATCCTTCCACCCCCAGAGTTTATAAGACCAAGGGCAATGCTCAGGATGCACACGAGGCTATAAGACCCTCCAAGGTCTC
>JAZNKU010000394.1:0-6352 GCA_045578685.1 Eubacteriales bacterium | reverse complement strand
GCATTCACGGCAGATGAGCTTACCGTTGAACATCTCAACATCGGAAGCGTTGCCGCAGAAAAGACATGCAGGCTCGTACTTCTTAAGGATGATCTTATCTCCGTCTACGAAAATCTCAACTGCATCGCGGCTCTTTATATCCATATTATTTCTGATCTCGATAGGAAGAACTATTCTTCCTAACTCGTCTATCTTTCTTACTACGCCTGTTGATTTCATAATCAATTGCCTCCTTGGGATAAAAACTATAATTAGTTTAGCATTTAAACTGTTGAGTGTCAATCAAAATATGGTTAAGAAACACTAAAGATTGTAAAAAACAAATCGGATTTTGTTGATAAAACGCCGAAGTTGCTCTATTAGTTAATAAATACAATAGGTATTATTAAGGATTTGTAAATTGTGAAAATAGGGGTTGCAATATAAATAATAGTATGTTATACTAATCAAGCTTGATGTGCGATGAAGCGGTAGGTGGCTTACCTATAGAGTAAGGGAATTACCGTGGAGTATGTCCGATCTACAGTCGGGCGCAAAGAGTTGGCACTCCCACATAGCAGATCTCACCTGTTATGATGCGGAATATGTCGGAATTTTGCATAGCAAATTTCCGTTTTAATTTCGTGGGACCAAGAAACACCCGGCAGGGTGTAAGCGAACTCTCGCCTTCAGCCGAAAAATAATTTTTTAGGAGGCAAACCAAGTGGCAGTTAATGAAAAGCTCAGAATCAGACTCAGAAGCTACGATCACACTCTGATCGACGCGGCGGCAGCAAAGATTGTTGAGACTGCAAAGAGAAACGGTGCGGCAGTTTCCGGCCCCATTCCGCTTCCCACTGAGAAGGAGATAGTTACTATCCTCCGTGCAGTTCACAAGTACAAGGACAGCCGTGAGCAGTTTGAAATGAGAACACACAAGAGACTTATCGACGTGATCAAGCCCTCTAAGGCAGCAGCTGATGCAATCATGAGTCTCGAACTTCCCGCCGGCGTTGAAATCGAAGTTAAGCTTTAATTTATTAATTAAGGTAAGCTTCTCGGTAAGTGCGTAAGTGACGCACACTGCCGGGATCTGAATTAACTATTCACCGAGGTGAAGTTTTACGTCAAGTTGCTCCGCTTTCTTATTAAGAAGAAATGAGCAACCAATAACCTAAAACAGGAGGAAAACAAAATGAAGAAAGGCATTATTGCTAAGAAGATCGGTATGACCCAGATCTTCGACGAAGTGGGAAACGTAATTCCCGTAACTGTTGTTGAAGCAGGCCCTTGCGTGGTTGTGCAGAAGAAGACAGTTGAAAACGACGGCTACGAAGCTATCAAGGTTGGTTTCGAGACCGTAGTTGAGAAGAAGCTCAACAAGGCTCAGCAGGGCCAGTTCAAGAAGGCAAACGTTGCTTGCATGAAGTACCTCAAGGAGTTCAGACTCGAGGATTGCTCTGCACTTAACGTAGGCGACACTCTTACAGCTGATACATTCGCAGCAGGCGAGAAGATCGACGTAACAGGTACCTCTAAGGGTCACGGTTACTGCGGTGCTGTTAAGAGATGGGGAGCACACGTGCTCAGAAACACACACGGTGGCGGTCCTGTTCACAGACAGCCCGGTTCCATGGGTGCATGTTCCAGCCCCTCCAGAATCTTCAAGAACAAGAAGATGGCTGGTCAGTGGGGTAACGAAAAGGTTACAGTATTAAATCTTGACGTTGTTCGCGTAGATGCAGAGAAGAATCTTATCGCTATCAAGGGTGCTATTCCCGGCGCTAAGAACAGCATCGTTTATCTCCGCAACAGCGTAAAGGCATAAGCGGAAGGAGGAAAACACAATGGCAAATCTGAAGGTTGTTGATATGACCGGCAAGGATGTCGGCGAAATGACAGTTTCCGATGCAGTATTCGCACAGGAGGTCAATACCGCAGTTCTCCACGCCGCAGTTAAGCAGTATCTTGCAAACCAGAGACAGGGCACACAGTCCACTCTGACCCGTACCGAGGTTTCCGGCGGCGGTAAGAAGCCCTGGAGACAGAAGGGTACAGGCCGTGCAAGACAGGGTTCTACCAGAGCACCCCAGTGGACACACGGTGGTGTGGCTCTCGGTCCTAAGCCCAGAAGCTACCGCATCTCCATGAACAAGAAGGTTAAGAGAATCGCTATGAAGAGCGCACTCTCCGACAAGGTAGCTACAGAAAATATGATAGTAATCGACAGCATTGCTGCAACCGAGTACAAGACCAAGGTTATGGCAAACATGCTCAGCGCTGTCGGTGCTGCTAAGAAGTCTCTTGTTGTTCTCGCAGAGAAGGATGAGAAGGTTGTTGCATCTCTTGCAAACATCCCCGGCGTTAAGGTAGCATACGTTAACACTCTTAACGTATACGACATTCTCAATGCAGGTTCCTTCGTATGTGCTAAGGCAGCAGTAGAGAAGATCGAGGAGGTATACGCATGAACAATTACGACGTAATAATCAAGCCCATCATCACAGAGCATTCTATGGAGATGGTTGCTGATAAGAAGTACACCTTCAAGGTAGCAAAGAACGCAACCAAGCCCGTGATCGCAGCCGCAGTTGAGGCAGTGTTCGGCGTTAAGGTTGCAAAGGTTAACACCATCAACTGCAACTCTAAGCCCAAGAGACTCGGCGCTCGTCCTGCAGGTCGCACTGCAGAGTGGAAGAAGGCTATCGTAACACTTAAGCCCGACTCCAAGACCATCGAGTTCTTCGACGGTATGATGTAATCAAAGGAGGACTGAATAATGGCAGCAAGAAAGTATAAGCCTACTACTCCGGCGAGAAGAAACATGTCCGTACCGTCCTTTGCGGAGGTTACAAAGAACTCGCCCGAAAAGAGCTTAGTAAAGATCTTAAAGAAGAATGCCGGACGTAACAGCTACGGCAGAATCACCGTTCGTCACCAGGGCGGCGGTAACAAGAAGAAGTACAGAATCATCGACTTCAAGCGTAACTACGAAGGCGCTTCCAAGGTAATCGGTATCGAGTACGACCCTAACAGAACAGCTTACATCGCACTTCTCGAGAACGCAGAAGGCAAGAAGAGCTACATCGTAGCTCCCGCAGGTGTAACTGCAGGCGACACACTTTACACAGGTGCTGACGCTGATATCAAGCCCGGTAACACACTTCCCATAGCAAACATTCCTACCGGTACCTTTATCAACAACATTGAGCTTTACCCCGGTAAGGGCGGTCAGCTTGTACGTAGTGCAGGTGCTGCAGCTCAGCTGATGGCAAAGGAAAACGGAATGGCTCAGGTAAGACTTCCCTCCTGCGAGGTAAGACTTGTTCGCCTTGACTGTAAGGCAACAATCGGTCAGATCGGTAACATCGAGCATGATACCGTTAAGATCGGTAAGGCAGGTAAGAAGCGCCACATGGGTATCCGTCCCACAGTACGCGGTTCCGTAATGAACCCCTGCGACCACCCTCACGGTGGTGGTGAAGGTAAGTCTCCTATCGGTAGACCCGCACCTGTTACACCTTGGGGCAAGCCCGCTCTCGGTTACAAGACCAGAAACAAGAAGGCTCGTACTGAGAAGATGATCGTAAAACACAGAAACGGTAAATAAGGAGGAAGCGAAGTAATGAGCAGAAGCTTAAAGAAGGGACCTTTCGTAGAAGCAAAGCTTTATGAGCGTGTATGCGCAATGAACGCAGCAAACGAAAAGAAGGTCCTCAAGACATGGTCCAGAGCTTCCACCATATTCCCGGAGTTCGTTGGACACACAATCGCCGTACATGACGGTAGAAAGCATGTTCCCGTATATGTAATCGAGGACATGGTAGGCCATAAGCTTGGTGAATTTGCACCCACCAGAACATACCGCGGTCATGCAGGTTCCAAGACCAGCAACAACGGTAAGAAGTAATTTGTAGGGAGGATATAATAATGGAAGCAAGAGCTTATCTTAAATATGCCAGAATTTCTCCCCGCAAGGTACAGATCGTTCTTGATCTGATCAGGGGTAAGGACACTGACACAGCAATGGCAATTCTCAAGAACACACCCAAGGCTGCATCTGAGTATCTTATCAAGCTGCTCAAGTCTGCAGTAGCTAATGCCGAGCACAACTTCAATATGGATGCGAAGAACCTCTATGTATCTGAGTGCTTCGTATGCCCCGGCCCCACACTCAAGCGCATGATGCCCAGAGCAAAGGGACGCGGTGACAGGATCTTAAAGAGAACCAGCCATATGACAATAGTTGTCAAGGAAAAAGAGTAAGAAGGAGGCATTACCTAATGGGTCAGAAAGTTAATCCGCACGGTTTACGTGTTGGCGTAATCAAAGATTGGGATTCCAGATGGTTCGCAAAGGACGAAGTGTTCGGCGATACACTGGTATCCGACTACAATCTCAGAAAGTATCTGAAGGATTCTCTGAAAGAGGCAGGCGTTCCCAAGATCGAGATCGAACGTGACAATGAGCGTGTAAGAGTATTCATTCACTGCGCTAAGCCCGGTATGATCATCGGTCGCGGCGGCTCTGAGATCACCAAGCTCAAGGAGACCCTTGAGGCTAAGGTTGGTAAGCCTGTAGTAGTAAACGTAGTAGAAGTTAAGACTCCCGACCTCAACGCTCAGCTCGTAGCTGAGAACATCGCAGGTCAGCTCGAGCGCAGAGTTGCGTTCCGCCGTGCTATGAAGCAGTCTATCGGCAGAACCATGCGTCTCGGTGCAAAGGGTATCAAGATTTCCCTTTCCGGACGTCTTGCAGGTGCAGAAATCGCACGTTGCGAGCACTACCACGAAGGTACTATTCCTCTTCAGACCATCCGAGCTGACATAGACTACGGTTTCTATGAAGCAAATACAACCTACGGTAAGATCGGTATCAAGGTATGGATCTACAAGGGCGAGGTTCTTGCTGAGTCTGCTAACAGAACCAGAAGAAACACCGCTGAAAACGGCGACAGACGCGACAACAGACGTCGCGGCGACCGTGGTGACCGTAGAGACAGAAACAACAACGACAGAGGAAACAGAGATTTCCGCAACAATAACAGAGGTAACGGCAGAGGCTTTAACCGTGATGAGAAGAAGGAAGTTCGTAACTTCTCCAACAGAAATCCCGGTTACAAGAAGCCCGTGAAGGAAGCTCCCGTCGTGGAGGCACCCGCTGCTGAAACTGCGGAAGGAGGCAACGAATAATGTTAATGCCTAAGAGAGTTAAATACAGACGTGTACATCGTGGCAGACTTAAGGGTAAGGCAAGCCGCGGTACAGAGATCGCTTACGGTCAGTACGGTCTCGTTGCTCTTGAGCCCGCATGGATCACCAGCAACCAGATCGAGGCAGCCCGTATCGCTATGACACGTTACATCCGCCGTGGCGGTAACGTTTGGATCAAGATATTCCCCGACAAGCCCATCACCGAGAAGCCTGCAGAAACCCGAATGGGTTCCGGTAAGGGTTCCCCCGAGTACTGGGTAGCAGTAGTTAAGCCCGGCAGAGTAATGTTTGAGATGGACGGCGTTGCACCTGAGGTGGCTAAGGAAGCTATGCGTCTTGCTATGCACAAGCTCCCCATCAAGTGTAAGTTCGTTATGAAAGCTGTAGAAGAGGAGGCATAAAAAGTGAAGATCAATGAACTCAGAGAAATGAGTGCAGAGGCACTCGCAACTAAGCTCGACGAGCTCAAGCAGGAACTTTTTAACCTTCGTTTCCAGCATGCTATCAACCAGCTCGACAATCCTCACAAGATCGCAGATGTCAAGAGAGACATCGCTCGCGTAATGACACTTCTCAACGAGAAGAACGCGTAAGGAAAGAGGAGGTAAAGAATAATGGAAATGACACGTAACCTCAGAAAGACCAGAGTAGGTATGGTTGTAAGCGACAAGATGGACAAGACCATCGTAGTTGCTATTCAGGACAACTTCAAGCATCCTATGTACGGCAAGGTAATGAAGCGTACACTCAAGGTTCACGCTCATGACGAGAACAACGAGTGCGGCATCGGCGACAGAGTTACAATCATGGAGACAAGACCTCTTTCCAAGACAAAGAGATGGAGACTTGTCAACATCGTTGAAAAAGCTAAGTAAGCTAAATAGTTGCTACCAAATCATAGTGACTTATAGGAGGATAACTAAGTGTTACAGCAGGAATCACGTATGAAGGTTGCCGATAATACCGGCGCCAAAGAATTATTGTGCATCCGCGTACTTGGTGGTACAGGCAGACGCTACGCTAACATCGGTGACGTTATTGTTGCATCAGTTAAGAAGGCAGCACCCAACGGTACAGTTAAGAAGGGTGATGTTGTAAAGGCTGTTGTAGTAAGAACAGTTAAGGGCGTTAAGCGTAACGACGGTTCCTACATCAAGTTC
>JAZNKU010000393.1:0-2552 GCA_045578685.1 Eubacteriales bacterium | reverse complement strand
GACCCGCTTGGCCTCCGACTTTCAGGGGAGGTTACAGATGGTATATCTCTTACCGGTAAGACTACCGAGAACGGCTGGAGCTTTGAGGCTTATCTGCCCTGGGAGATGATAATTGCCGATATGGAGGCTTATACATATGGCAGAGCTACCTGTACCGTAGAGGATCTGACCCGCGGCGGAGCGCAGTTCAGATCTGCGGCTATCTATATGGACCGTACAGACGACCCTGAACTTGGGGAGGTAAATACAAGAGGAGCCTATATGACATCCTGTGCGGTTGCCCATGATGGTAATGTCTCTCATATGATGAACGGTCATTATGTTAATCTTTACGGACTTAATTTCTATATTGAGTACAAAGCTCCCGATTTTTCTGATATAAATCAGGGTGCATGGTATTATGATGCGGTCAAATACTGTTATAACCGCGGATATATGAACGGAACGAGCGACACTTTATTTAATCCTAACGGCAAGGTCACCCGTGAGATGTTTGTCAAGGTTCTTGCAAATCTTGCAGATGCAGACCTCACTTCTTATACGACTTCTTCTTTCAATGATGTCAAGGCTGACAGCTGGTACGGTTCTGCAGTTGAGTGGGCGTATGAAAACGGTCTTACCTCCGGCATGAGCGAAGAGTCTTTCGGCGTAGGTCAGTATATCACCCGTGAGCAGTTAGCCTCATTCCTAACCAGATACGCTCAGTATATAAAGAAGAATACATCTGGCAGAGCAGACCTTACTCAGTTTAAGGATTCCGCTAAGATATCCGATTGGGCGAGAGATTCTGTTTCCTTTATGGTATATAAGGGCTTTATGAGCGGTATGAACGAAACCACTCTTGATCCCAAGGGCACGGCGACCAGAGCCCAGATGGCGGTTATTATCAATGAATTTATGGGCGAATACGGTCTTAATGTGTTTGCATAAACGAGGCATATATGAAAAAAATACTTGTAATTAATGGGCCTAACATCAATATGTTAGGTAAGCGTGAGCCGGGAATCTACGGTAGTGAAACGATGGAGAGTATAAACGAAAGACTTTCCTTTGAGGCAAAGAGCCTTGGCTGTGAGATAGACTTTTATCAGTCTAATATCGAGGGAGAGCTTGTAAATGTTATACAGTCCACACAGGGAAGATATGACGGTATCATAATCAATCCTGCGGCGTATACCCATACCTCCGTGGCTATCCGTGATGCATTAGCTTCGGTGGATACCCCTGCAATCGAGGTGCATATCTCAAATATCCATAAAAGGGAAGAGTTCAGACATACCTCGCTTACCGTGCCCGCCTGTGTGGGTCAGATATGCGGTTTAGGTACCGACGGATATATACTTGCATTATATAAATTAGTAAAATTTTAAGGAGCTGAATTCAGCTCCTTAAAATTTTTAATATTTCGTTCGCAGTAGCTATAGGGTCCGTACAAACATCTGTTACGATATCAGCAACCTCTCTGTAAAAGGGCTCGCGGTATTCGAGCATTTTCTGCATTTTTCCATTATCCTCGGATGAAAGAGGACGGCCTTTACGGGCGAGCCGTTCTATCGGAGAACGAAGCCATATAACGATGGAATTTTGCATTATATTACGGCGATTTTCTTTTCTCAGTATAGCACCGCCACCTGTAGCGATGACCGTTTTTTCTCTGCCGCAGGATTCCTTTATGCATACCGATTCAATGTCTCTGAAATATTCTTCACCTTCTGCGGCAAATATTTCAGGTATAGAGCGACCTTCCTTTGATACTATCATATCATCAGTATCAACAACTGCTCTGCCAAGCTCCTTGGCTATGATATTTGAAAGTGTGGTTTTACCGCTACCCGGCATACCAACAAATACGATATTCAACTTTTCAAGCTCTAACTTATTTTTTATGCGTTCTATCTCGCTGTCCTCTACCTTTGTATCAAAGAACAACTCGTGAGCTAACTTTGCCTGTGCAACGAGCATACTGAGACCGTTAACGTAAGGAACTCCTCTGTGCTTGGCATCGATCAGAATGTTGGTTTTAGAGGGGTTATATATTACGTCTATTACCCCTTGTAACTTTGTGAAGGGTTCAAGGTCAAAAAGTTTATCATCAATATTGGGATACATACCAACAGGGGTACAGTTGACGATAACCTCGGCATCATAGTGAAGGTATAAGTTATCGTAATTGTTCTCACCCTTACGGCTGATCACAACGATCTCTCTTGCACCCTCGTCACTGATAACGGCTTGGGCTGTAAGGCTTGTGCCGCCTCCTCCGAGTATGATGACTTTCTTGTCCTTGAAGGATATCCCAACGCTTTTTGCCATATAGCCAAAGCCGTAATAATCGGTATTATCGCCGTACAGCTTGCCGTCTCTGTTGACTATGGTATTGACAGAGCCTATTTTTTTTGCCCTGTCGGAAATCTCGTCAAGATAGGGAACAACCGTTTCCTTGTAAGGAATAGTAACGTTGATACCCTTGAAATTATGCTCACGCATAAAAGCGTCAACACCCTCGGGCGGGATCTCAACGAGAGAATAGGCAGGGTTTCCCAATGCCTTAT
>JAZNKU010000392.1:0-5152 GCA_045578685.1 Eubacteriales bacterium | reverse complement strand
TAGAATCCTCTAATTACAAAGGAAAATACCTTGCTTTCACCGAATCCGGCCTTGTTAACGAGCACGGACAGCCCGTTGGTGTTGATTATCTGAAGGAGCTCGGTGTTAATACTATATGGCTGTCCCCCTGTTATGTATCTCCCGGTGACGACAACGGTTATGACATTGCCGATTACAGGATGATTGATCCTGTATACGGCACTATGAGTGACTTCAAAAATATGCTTGATGAGATGCATAAGCGCGGTATACGTCTTCTTATGGATCTTGTTGTTAATCATACATCTGATGAGCATTATTGGTTCGAGGAAAGTAAAAAAGGTAAGGACAACCCTTACCGAGATTACTACATATGGAAGGATCCTGTCGATGGACACGAACCTAATGCATGGATGTCGAATTTTGGAGGTAGTGCCTGGGAGTATGATAAAGCCAGCGGACAGTATTATCTCCATTTATATTCCAAAAAACAGCCTGATCTCAACTGGGAAAATCCAAAGGTAAGACAGGAGATAGTTGACATGATCAACTATTGGCTTGATATGGGAGTTGACGGCTTCAGATGCGATGTTATAAATTCAATTTCAAAGGATTTCACGCAGGAGATCCCCGGCGACGGGCCCAGACTGCACGAATATATAAATCTACTTAACAGGGAGTGTTTTGTTCCTCACAACGCGATGACGGTAGGTGAGGTATGGGGACTTACTCCGGATGAATCCTTGATGCTTACCGACCCGAGTAGAAATGAGTTAAGCATAGCTTTTCAGTTCGATCATATGTCTGTGGGAAGAAATGGCGGACGCTTTTACCTTTGTGATTTTGAGCCCGAAAAATTCATGGAACATCTCTTTAATTGGCAATATGGGCTTATGGACAAGGGTTGGAATGCTATTTGTATCGAAAATCATGATCAGCCCCGTGCACTTAATAGGTATGCTGATTATGAGAATTACAGATATGAAGCCGCAACAATGCTTGGAACTATAGAACTATGCTTACAGGGAACACCGTTTATCTATCAGGGGCAGGAGATCGGACTTGTAAATCCAAGGTTCAATTCGCTCTCCGAATGCCGTGATATTGAAGCTATAAACGCTTATCCCGCACTGATAGATAAATTCAGTGAAGAAAAGGTAATGGAGCTGTTTTCAAAGGATAGCCGCGACTGTGGCAGAGCACCGATTCCCTGGGATTCTTCAAAGAACGGCGGATTTACCGACGGTGAGCCATGGCTAAAGCTTCATGATAGGTACGATACCATTAATGTTGAAGCAGATCTTAAATCGGATAAATCTGTATTTAATTATTATAAAAAGCTAATCGACCTTCATCTTAATAACAAAACTCTTCTCTACGGTAAGTTTCACAGAGAGTATAACAAGGGTCCGATATCAGTATTTTCGCGTTACAACGACGATGAAACTATTCTCGTTATCTGTAATTTCTCCAATAAGGAACAGAAGTTCAACTATGGCTTCCGCGAATTGATTTTGAGTAATTACAGCGATATTGAGTTTGACAATATCCTGCCTCCTTACGCGGCTCTTATTGTCAGATAAATGAATATATGGTCTTTTCGTGTTCTTTTTCGATTACTTCGATACTGTCAGAAGCCGAAAAGACCTTTTTCATTGTATTACAAAGAAGTTTGCGATATGTCCTTTTATCGTGTCTGAAAACTCCCAGAGCATCCCATAATGTATACATCATATCCTTGGATACATCAGGGTCATAGGTATAACCGTTGCCGTCAAGCGTTAACTTGTTGAAGTATTCGAAGCCGTGGTCGTAAAATCTATGACCGGAAATTATTGGTATACAGCCGTATGAGGCTGAAATGAATGAGGGGTTACCACATTCTGAATCAAGACAACCGAATATACAATACTCGGCAGCTGAAAAAATGTTTTTAAGAGTTATTGCTCCTCTGTCCTGAATGTATACACATTTGTCAGATGCTGCAGGCATATCCGCTTGCCTGAGCTTATCAGAAATAATTATAAGTTGAATATCGCATCGAATGAGCTCATGCATGTATTTATGCCATATATCATTTCTTTTGTTTTGGTATATTACTACAAGGGGTATATCCTCGTTTTCTTTGAGATGTAGATGTTTCTGCACATACAGTTTGTTTGCTGTCTTATTTGTTGGATGCTCGGACGAATAAGCCTTTTTGATATTACCGTCATTGTCGGGTGAGAATATGTTATAGTCAATACCCAACCTTATTTTTCTTATTTTGAATCCAAATTGAACGATCGTATGATGCAGAGCATTGTTTCGATCGTATAATAGTGAAACAGAATTTTCGCCAACAAAAATTCTTGATGAACATATTATTGCCGCTTTAGTGAGGTCGGCTTCATTGTTACTTAGCATAATATGCTTTTCATCCGGTGACAGACCGAACACAGTGGAGATTACCGATCTGTCATAGACGGTGTTGCAGTTATAATTGATATAATGATAACTTTTTATATTTCGTAAAGTTGTATTTATATGGTATTTCAGTTTTAACAGCACAGGTATGAGTGCGGTGTTCGGAGAATTTGTAATAACAGAGTTGATAGGAGTATCGTTATTGATTAACAGCTCTATCGAGGCGGTGCAGAAAACCATTAGACGAAGTGCATCATCCGAATAACCCCAGTTCTTCTCTCGAGAAAACAGCTTGCTTGCAATAAAATAATAACACACATCGTCAACCTGCAACTTATATATATCTATATCAAATGATCCTTTTGCAAGCTTAACGGTTGTTGACCGTATCTTGGCGAATTCTGATCTGCTTATCGAACAAAGTTTTTCGTACAGCGGAAGTATTACATTTACGATATGACCTTTTTTCTTGAAAGCGTTTGCCAGTGTAGTGTGTGTATTTGAACTGTTATTGTGAATATCATCGCTTATTATTGTAACATTCATTTTTAATACCTTCTGCGTTTTTTTATATTATAATATAATAAATCTGCGAAAAACAAAGAAAAAGCAATGTGTTAAATTGCTTTTTCATGTTTTCTATTATAGAATTTGATTCGTGTAGCTTCGCCGCCTCTCAGGTGGCGTTCTGCTTTATTGTGATCGAGTAGTTGTTTTGTTTGTGTATACAACGAATAATTATGTTCCTTCAGCTTTTCGGTTATATCCTTATGTACGGTTGATTTACTGATACCGAAAACAGCGGCACAGCTTCGTACTGTAGCGTTATGTTCGATCATATATTCAGCCAGCAGCTCACATCTTGATCTGATTTTGTAGTTATCTATCATTATGCACCGACCTTATGTTTTGTTGTTACATTATATGATAGATAACCCGGTATTATTTCATTAAGTAATAATTACTCCGATTTTGTATGAAATTCACCCCATCAGAATTATAACTGCTGATGGGGTAATTATTATTGTGCTGTTATGATATTTCCGTCGCTTGATATCGGCTTGAGATGTAACATACTTCCGCTATAGTCATTGTCCGAACGAAGGATGTATTCAATATAGTTATCACTGTGACCGATGTTTATACCATCTTTAAACGATTCAAACAGTACAGGCACACTGTCGCGATTGAGTTCGTTTGACAATATTTCGGCTTTTATCTCGGACTGCATACTGTTGAGAACAGAAGAACGCATTGTTTTAATATTCTCGGGTACTTGGTTGCTCATCTCGGCAGCCGGCGTCTGGGGTCTTTTGGAATAGGTAAATATGTGTGCATGGAGGAATTTCGTTCGCTTGAGAAAAGCTTTTGTCTCCTCAAACTCAGCATCGGTTTCACCGGGGAATCCTACAATAATATCACAGGTCAGCTGTAGGTTAGGAATGTTATCCTTAAGCAGTAAAATGCTTTTTTCAAGCATGGATATATTATACTTTCTTCTCATTCGGTTCAGTACTGTTGTACAACCGCTTTGAACAGAAATGTGAAAATGAGGTGTAAGCTTTTTTATATTTGAGAGTTTCTTTGCAAAATCTTCTGTAATTAATGTTGGCTCGAGTGAACCCATGGATATGCGCTCGATGCCTTCAATATTGTCGATCTCGGCTAAAAGGGACGACAGGTCATACTCGTATGACGCTATTTCAATTCCTGTAAGAATAACCTCCTTAACGCCATTTGAGGCAAGGTGATTGACTTCTGTTATAACCGATTCACGGGGTTTTGAACGGACAGGTCCTCTTGCGCGGGGGATAACACAATAAGCACATTTACCTTCACATCCATCCTGAATTTTTATATATTCTCTCGCTCGTGTAGGCTTTGTCAAACTATAGTTTTCATACTCTGCATCCTTAAGTTCTCGTACAAACATGCTGTGAGAACTTGCATTGTTATTGATAAAATTAAGGATGTCAGATAACTTGCTTTTATTACCGACGACAATGTCGGCATCGCCGAGTGATTTTACATCCTCGGGAGATATCTGTGCAAAACAGCCTGTGACGATTACTTTGGCAGTAGGATTAATCTTTTTTGCACGTCGTATCATCTGCCTTGATTTCCGCACACTCTCTGCTGTTACTGCACAGGTGTTTATGATATATATATCGCATACCGACTGGAAGGAAAGTTCATAATGTCCCATTTCGGTGAGTTTATCTGATATTACTCTGCTTTCATATTGATTTACTCTGCAACCGAGAGTATATATTCCAAAGGTCATTTCATCACCTCGTGGTTATTTTATCATTAATTTTAATTTATGTAAATAGTTTTATGAGAATACTTGCAAAAATGTCGGATTTGTTATATAATTGTACTATAATAAAATTATTTAAGGAGATTTGTTATGAGTACACTTCACATTATAGATCACCCCCTTATTCAGCACAAACTTACTATTATGAGAGATGTTAATACCGGCACTAAGGATTTCCGTGGTCTTCTTAATGAAATATCTATGCTTATGGGATATGAGATTACAAGAGATCTTCCTCTTCAGGATATTGAGATTCAGACTCCTATCTGCAAGATGGTAGGTAAGTGCATGGATGGTAAGAAAGTTGCTATTGTTCCCGTGCTTCGTGCCGGCTTGGGTATGGTTGACGGACTTTTATCCCTTATGCCTGTTGCAAAGGTTGGGCATATTGGTCTTTATCGTGATGAAGAGACTCATATTCCCGTTGAATATTACTGCAAATTACCC
>JAZNKU010000391.1:0-9113 GCA_045578685.1 Eubacteriales bacterium | reverse complement strand
CTCTCGTCGCAGAGCATAGTCTTGAGGTTTTCAAAGGCCTCTTCAAAACTATCTGCAGGCAGAGTTTTGGTAAGGATAAGATAAGCGGACTTTTCGTCCTTGGTAAAAAAGCTGTATTCGCTCTTAAAGCCTAACTCTGTTCTGTAATAACTCTCTATCTGTCGAAGCTCCCCCTGCAGATCGTATCTCTCCATAGCCGACTCGTAGGGGGCGTCTACATTTATCTTTATCTCTGTATACGCGTTGTTGTCCGCATCAATGCCGTACTCGATATCGGCGGTGGCGGCACATCCGCAGAACAGCGCACAGCCTAATATAATAAGTAAAAATAATATTTTTTTCATATCTGCCTCAGAAGGTATAGCTAAAGGGTGCGGAGGTGTACATATCGCCGTTAGAGGTAATAACATTCACCACAAAGACCAGTTCTCCCTTTAACCAATCGTCGATGTTATAGCGTACCATAGAACCCATATTGCGAACGGTGTTTCCAACATAGCAAAGCGCTTTTTCACCGCTTGTGACGGTACGCACGGGGCGGACGGTGTTCTCGTAGTCCTCGGGATTGTACACACTGAGAACATAGGTGGCATCCTCGCCGTACACCTTGTCAAAGGTCACCTCGTAATACACAAAGGTCTTGTAACCGTTAGTAAGGTTATATGACTGACTGCGTTTTTTTACACCGATATTCATTTCCTTTTTGATATCGTACAGGGGAGCATCCTCTTCGATAAAGCTGTAGAAATATTCAACCAGCTCGAGATTCTCGCAAGCCATAGGTAATGTCAGGTTTTCCTGCACGGCAGAGCAACGGGTAGCACGCCACGATAAGCCGTCGGTATAAAGAAGCTCCATAGAATCCTTATAATCCATGATCTCACGGGAGGCAGGAGAGCCCATAAGAGCAACATAATCCTCTGCGGCTATCTCAAGCATAAATTTATAGTGATTGTCGTAGTAAAAATCCTCGGTAACGCTTATTATATCAGCAAAGGAGTTTTCGGCGTTCAGTCCCCGCAGCTTGGCATACTCGGTATCAAAGAGCTCGTCGCCGTTGGTCTTGAGCATATGATATCTGGTATAATGATGGCCGTACTCGTGACTGAGGCTGTTTGCCATGCCCTCGGCGGTGGTGATCTCATCACCGTTGTACAGAGTTATCTGACCGCCCGTAAGGGTAAAATGTATCCTATAATCATCAGGAAGCAGAGTGTGACCGAAGGGCACCGAAAAATACTGTTCTGCATTCTTATGGGTAGCGGCAGCCCTATCATCTCTTTGCGGATACACGGTAACGCGGGAAAGCGAATATATCTCCTCACCGTGCTTATTACGCAAAAGCTCCTTGTAAAGAAGCTCAAGATCCGCCTTATCCCACGCCTCGCTACGGCTTATAAACTCGATACCCTCGGGAGAGATATATTCTGCAATAACGCTCTGACTTACCGATTCTTCGATATGTACGCCCTCGTCAAGCATCTTTACAAGAGTAGTATTGACGAAGTGATGCCTCGGCTCGGAAAGTAAAAACTCCTCTGCCCTTGCACCATCGCTCTGCACACCGTGGGATATACACAAAAGAAGAACAAACACGGCAAGACACGATACAAGCTCAAAAAGACAAATGAAAAATACTATATATCCGGCTTTTTTCATAACATCACCTCTTTACTTTAATAATAACAAAAAACCTTGCCAAAAGCAAGGTTTTTTGTTAATTTGCGGTGTCCTTTGTACCGCCGAGCATATCGTCCACGGCATCGGTAACACCCTCCACCGCATCGCTTACCGCATCCCCTGCATCGTCAAGGATACCGTTATCCTTTTTGTCGGTGGTCTTTGCGGTAGTCGTTCTGTCAGTAGTTGTTCTGTCGGTGCCTCTGTCTGTGGTTTCGGTACGCTTGGTAGTATCGTCGGTAACGATGCCGTTGTTTTCGGCACGGTCCTTGCCTCTCATACATGCGCTGAAGCAAATCACCACGGCACAGAGAATCAGACATATTGCTATTAACTTTTTCATTGGTAGATCTCCTTTGTTTAAGTTACAAGGATAGTATTTACCGTTTTTGCTTCATTAAACAAAAAAATAAAGATTTTCCGCAAAAGCGGAAAATCTTTACCATAACTCTTTCTTTAAAGATCTCTTGAAAAGTCCGAAGAGACTTTCCTTAACATCGACTCCCTCGTAGAGGGTTTTATAGACTGCCTCGCAGATAGGCATTTCAACATTATATTTTTTGCAGAGGTTATGAAGTGCTGCCGCGGTATAATATCCCTCGGCAAGCTTGTCGTACTTCTCACCCTTGGCGTAGAGCTCACCGAACATACGGTTATGGCTGAACTGAGAGAACACGGTAGCCTCGTAGTCACCTAAGTGACAGAGTCCGTATGCGGAGAGCTCATTTCCTCCCATTGCCTTGATAAGACGGGATACCTCGCGGGTTCCTCTGGACATAAGGGCACCCTTGAGAGAGGAAACACCCATACCGTCAAGAATACCTGCCGCAATTCCGATAACATTCTTTGCCGCAGCTCCCACCTCGTTGCCTAAAAGGTCCTCACCGTAGTAGAAGCGGATAAGGTCGCTGCTGAACTCCTCTACCAGCTTTTCCTTAAGCTCCTCGTCCTTTGTGTCGATTATCATACAGTTAGGTATACCGCGATAGAACTCCTGAACATGACCCGGTCCTATCCATACCGCAACCTTACAAGGAAACTTAGCCTGAGATTCAACCACCTCGGTAAGTCTCATACCGCTTTCGATCTCGATTCCCTTCATACAGAGGATAAAGGTACGCTCCTTATTGTCATTAAGGGCGTTGATCTCGTCGATAAGAGAACGAAGACCCTGAGATCCGATAGAGATGACCACGGCATCAACACCGTCTATTGCTTCCTTTAAATCATAGGAAAGTCCTATAGAGTCGGGAATGGTGATAAGACCGTTGCTACGGGTGGTGGAAAATGCTATCATATCGGGAGTGTCCTTGGGACCGTAGATGGTTATATCGTGACCTGTGCGGTCAAGATACCAAGCTATGCAGCTTCCCCATCTGCCTGCGCCTATTACTGTGATCTTCATATCTTTTCTCCTTGTAGGATTATTTTTATTAAATGCGGGGTAACTTACCCTCGAAAAATTTCATACAGAAATCTTCTACATTCCGTGTGATTTGAAACGCTGAACTTGCGAGCGTAGTCCGGGTGGAGTACCTTACTCCTCGAAGAACATTTCTTCTATATATAGTTGATTGAATTTTTTATGTCCCGAAAGCTCGATATATTCAAGCTTTTGGGCAAAGGTCTCTGTGCGTTTGCGTTCATTTTCGCTCAGTGCACAATTTACCGCACCCAGCCCCGCACAGTTGCCCAAGAACTCTATCCTGCCCCGAAGCTCTTGCGGGATAAGTCCGATATCACAGGCAGAGTCGGGATCGATGTGCATACCGAAGCCCCCTGCGATAATTACCTTTTTTACGGCGGTAACAGGCTTTTTCATTTCCGCCAAAAGCGTTTTGACACCTGCCGCTATTGCCGCCTTTGCGGTCTGAAGGGAGCGGATATCCTTCTGTGAAATATAGACCTCACCGAGGTAATATCTGTCCTCGTTAAGATATCCCGTTTCGTCAAGCTCGCCGCTTGTAAGCAGAGCCGAAACACAGTCTATAAGTCCCGATCCGCAGATACCTACGGCGGGAGCGTCGTCTATAGTCTTGTATTTAAGCTCACCGTCATACCATACCTTTTCTATGGCACCTGTCCGTGCTATACAGCCGCATTCTATATTGGCACCCTCAAAGGCAGGACCTGCCGCTGCTGCACAGCATAAAGCTCTGTCACTATCGGCAAGAACTATCTCGCCGTTGGTACCGATATCTATGTATAAGGTAAGCTCCTCTACCCTGTCCATATCGCAGGCTGCCGCACCGCAGGTAATATCTCCGCCAACATATGCCGCAACGCAGGGTGCTATATAGGCTTTGCCTGCAAAGGGCATTTCATATTCTTTTCCGAACAAGGAAGCGGGCTTAAACGGCAGCTTGGCAATACCCGATGCATCCTCGCCCGTCACAAAATGCTCGATTGCGGTGTTACCGCAGATAACGCAGTAATCTACATCCTTCGCATAGGGTGCGATAGCATCCCACAGCTCGGTTTTGAGCTTTTCGGCACCGCCTTCACCTGCAAAGACAAGACGGGAGATGACATCTGCTCCGTGGGAACCTTGAGGATTAACAAAGGAGATCTTATCCGTTATCTCACCGTCCTCGATGATATAAAGAGCGACGGTGGTAGTACCTATGTCAACGGCTAACAGTCTTTTTTTGTTTTCCGTATCCCTTGTAACGTCCGCACCGAATTCGGTCTGGATCTCGGTATCCCTTTCCTCGGGCAGCTCATAGGAAAAATCTCCCTCACAGCGAACAAGACAGGCAAGACGAAAGCCCTCTCTGCCGCCCAAAAGCTTTATTTCATTTTCGTCAGGAGCACTGAGTGCTCCCTCACAGCGAACAAGGCATTTTCCGCATCTGCCCTTACCTCCGCAAGGTGCTTCGGGAGTGCGTAACCCCTGCTCTGTAAATATCTCAAGCAGAGTTTTGCCTATATCTCTTTTATTACACTTGTAATCTGTCATTATATTTCCTCATATAATGTGTTACTATGAAAAAATTTATTATACTTTTATTATCCTCTGCCCTTTTGCTCTCCTCCTGTCAAGGCTCTTATAAAACCGCCCTTGAGGTCATGGAGCACCTTGAGGTATCAAATGGTGTTATCTACAGAAACGACACCGATATATCCGAAGCGGAATATATCTCCCCTGAGGAGCTGGGCTATCTCTACTACGGAGAAAGCACGCCCTTAGCCGAGCTTGACTACCTTGAGAGCTACTGTATATATATGTCACAGAGTAAGTCCATATCCGAGATACATATCTTTGAAACCAAATATCAGTCGGATGTGGAAGCACTTAAGCGTATGCTTCAAAGCCGTGCGGATTTTCTTACCGAATTAAGGATAAATCCAAATCCCTCCGACTTTTTCTGTGATACCAAAGCCGATTGCGAAGTATTTTCTAAAGGAAGATTTGTATTTCTGGTAGTCAGAAATACGGAAGAAAAAATAAAGAACATAGAAAAACTATTCTGATATTTCACCCTCGTGCAACAAGCTGTAAGCTTAAATAAGCTTCACTCGATTATGGGTGAAGGCTCAGCCTTCTTCCCCTTCGTCCTTTTCCGCTTCCTTTTCTGCGGAGATCTTCTGTCCCTTCTTGAAGATAACGAGCTTGCTGAAAATATAGTTTACTATGGTGGTTATAACAAGAGCACCGAACTTGACGATATAATATTCTCTTACATCGATACCCCAGCTGCCCTGTGCAACACCGTCCACCATACGGATAAAGCCGATGCGGATAACATGGTCGAAGTCGAGCATATCGCAGAAAACAAAGAAGATAAGTGCCTCAACGCCCCAGGTGAGAAGTCGGGCTCCCGTAAAGCCTGCAAACTCCTTCCAGAGGATGTCCCCCTTCATAGACTTTGAACGGAAGACAAAGAACTTGTACATCCAGAAGGCAAAGCATACCGTAGATATAGCCCAGGCGATGGTTACGATGATGGTGTTACCGATCTTGTTTTCATCAAGATTGGTAAGCTCCTTAAGTACTATAGAGATTCCCCAGTTAAGGAAGGTGGTGGAGAACCCGATTATAAGATAACGGAGAAACTCCGCTAAGCCCTTCTTTTCCTTAAGAAAATTTGATAACTTGCTCATTTCAATAACTCCTTGTATTCGTCATAGCTGTACATCATGTTTATTGCGTCTAAAAAGGCGTTTGCCGAAAGCTCCTTGGGAAGAGAGAGTTTTTTTGCTATCTCGTAACGCTTAAGCTTACTGTCAGCCCCGCCCAGCAGTCCGTCCTCGTAGAGATCGGCTTTGGTAATGCCGCCTCTGTCCGACACCTCTTGAGCACCTCTTGCATAGGGGGCAAAAAGCTCTCGCAGAAGCTCCGGCTTCATGCCCTCAACTCCCAGCGTTCCTGCCTTGGAGGGGGCTTTTTTTCTTTTTTCCTTGCCCTCGATATCCGGTATATAGAGGTTTATCATAGCCTCGGGAGGCAGAAAGGATTTAAGATGATTTCTTATCACTCTACCCGCACCGTCGCTGTCGGTAAGGACTATTATTTTTGTCTTTTGGGACAAATTTATAAGAAACCGTCTCATTTCCTCCGACTTGAATACTCCAAATCCCCTTGTGGGGATTATCCTTGCCTCAAGCACGGAATCTAACTTTATCTGATCGTACTTGCCCTCAACTATTACGGGCATATCTACTATAAGCTTCTCTGTCATCTCGATGCCTCGATTATAAGCCTTGAAAGAAGAGCGTAGCCGTTGGGATAACCGTTCTTTAACAGCCTGTCGGTCTCGGCACAGAGTTCAAGGATACGCTCGATATCCGAGGAGGTTCGTCTGCCCAAAGCCTTACGGTAGAGCGAACAGCGATACTCGTTAATCTTAAGCTCCTTGGCTATTTCCCTTTCCTGCATTCCCGTCTCGGCAAAGATCGCAATACGGCAGAGGGTACGGAAGATGGATATAAGCGAGCCTAAAGTCAGGTTGACCTCCTTGCCGCTCTTGTCCTCTGCCTCATAGCTTGAGAGAATATAAAACGCCTTGTCGGTATCCCGTGCCAAAATAGCATTTGAGAAGTCAAACGCACCTATCTCCTTGGTCTTGGTGGCAAGGAGCTCTATATCCTCACGGGTGAGGGTATCACGACCCTGTGAAAGTATATACGCCGACAGCTTGTCGGTCTCGGAAACGAGAGCGAACATATCGGTACCGCATCTGTCCATAAGAGCGTAGCTCATGTCGAGGTTGCAGACTATTTTGTTGTGTGTAAAATGTCTTGCCACCCACTTGGCTAACATATCGCGGCTCTGCTTTTCAAAATGAACGGGACAGACCACCTCGGACAAAGACTTAAACTGCTTTGAAGGCTTCTTTACCTCTCCCGCGTCAAACTCCTCGGGCACGGTATAGAGTATAAGCACCGTATCACGGGACTCCTCAAGCATAGCAAGCGTATTGCAGAGTTCCTCGGTCGCCTTGTCCTTCATCGACTTAAGGTTAAGGCTGTGTATCTCGATAAGCTTCTTCTCCGCAAAAACCGGCAGAGCCATTATTGCGTTCTCAAGAGCCTCGATGGAAAAATTCTCCGCATCAAGCCTTATATGGTTAAAGCTGTCGGGCCCGTCGGGAAATACCGATTTTCTTGCCTCCGAGAGAGAATTTCTTTTAAGATATTCTTCCTCTCCGTAAAAAAGGTATCCGCCGAAAAGCTCACCCTTGGCTTTGGTCCTGAACTTCTTGGAATCAAGTATCTCCATTATCTTCTAAGCTCATCCACACGCACCGAGAAGCGGTTACGCTGGGTCTTGACACCCTGAACCTCGATTATATAATCAAGATCGAGAGTTCCGCCCTCCATGGTAACGCGGTTGTTTATAGAACGGGTGCAAACGCACAGCTCCATAGGAAATCCCGCTACGTTGTACGCACATCTCTGTCTCTTATCTCTGTCGCTGAAAACAAAGCCTGCGGTGTTCTCGCCCGTGCGGACCATATTCAGCTCGTTGGGCTCGGTCTTGGGGAATATGAGGCTGGTAGTGGTGTTGGGCATACCCATCTCCTCGGATTCCTTGTAGCGAAGCTCTATGTTTCTGCCGTCGTCACGGATGGTGGCGTCGGTGGACATCTCGATAACCTCGTCCTCCGCCATCTCAACCGCCTTTTCCTCGCCTACCATCTTTGCACACATATCAAAGGCGGCAAGGTCGGAAATTATAGATTTTATTTTGATTCTGACGTTTTTTTCGGTCATAGCTAACCTCTTGACATAGTAATAGATAATACTATAATACCACAAATAACCCCGAGTGTCAAATAACAGTCCGTAAACAAATATTGACACCCCATACTAATTTTGATATAATTTTTATATAAATTTTCGGAGGCATCTATGAATACCGTAACAAAGGACAACTATAAAACATTTACCTATACAAACGAAGAACTGTTAAAGGACAAGCCTGTTGCCATAATCCACGAGTTCCACGGACTTAACGGCGGATTAAGTCTTGTAAATGAGCATTATCCCTTGGCTCACTTTTTTGCCGAGCATAATATCATCTACACCATGCCCTGCTACGGTCCCTGGAGCTGGATGAACAGAGCAAGCGTCAATCTTATCGACGAGATAACCGAGGCTCTGTGGGACAAGTACGGCTACGAGATACCCACTATTTCTACGGGTTTAAGCATGGGAGGTCTTGCGGGACTGATATACTGCTTAAAATCCAGACATACACCTATTGCCTGTGCGGTCATATCTCCCGTGTGCAACCTTGAATATCACTACAGCGAGCGTGAGGATACTCCCAGAAGCATATATACTGCCTTTGGCGGCTATGACATCCCCCTTATGGATGCGGTGAGAGATAATTCTCCCTTTCATCAGGCGGAAAATATGCCGAAAATACCCTATATGATCTTTTCGGGTACAGCCGATGAGGAGGTAGATTATAACGCCCACTCTGTTTCCTTTGTCAACAAAATGAAGGAATTAGGACACGATATCGAGCTTATGCTTATTCCCGACCATCCACATTGTGATATAGGGGGAGTGGGAGTAGAAAAATATAAGGAATTTTTAATTAAAAATGCAAAATTCAAAATTCAAAATTAAGGACAAAAAAGGTTGCCTTTGACGGCAACCTTTTTTTACATATAATTCCGCATTCCGAATTCCGCATTCCGCATTTAAAAAACACCCTTGCGGGTGTTTTTTATTAGATTCTGTTGGAGAGGAAAAGCTCCATCTTGGACTTAGCAAGTGCACTGCCGGACTCTCTGCCTTCCTTGAAGAGGGAGAGAACATTGTACTTGAAGCCCTCGGTGTTCTGACCGTTGTAGCCCTTACCGTATGCAGCGATGAACTCGGTGCAGATGTTAACCTTTGCGATACCGTTAGCACAAGCCTCAGCAACCTTGTCTTCGGGAGTGCCGGAGCCGCCGTGGAGTACAAGGGGAATATCAACT
>JAZNKU010000390.1:0-4349 GCA_045578685.1 Eubacteriales bacterium | reverse complement strand
CGTATTCAATATCTACAAGAAACAGCACAGAAATCTGCTTATAAAGATCTTTGCGGCTATAGGTGCTTTGGCTGTGGTTTTCCTGTTTGAGAACCTGTCGGCTCTGGGCGGAAGCTACCCCATGTTACTTGACCCCCAGGTGTTCCCCATTATACATATAATGGCGTCACTTCAGCTGCTCACCCTTTCCTGTGCTCTTGTTATCCGTCCCATTCTCGACGGCTTCAAGGGACTGTTCACCGGCAAGCCTACCGCAGACAGCGTGCTTTCGATTACCGTTATCGTGGCAATAGCTTATCATATCGGAGCTTGTTTCGTTTATGACGGCTCACCTATGCTGCTCTGTAACACACCTACTGTTCTCTGTGTACTCCTCTCTCTTATTTCGAGAATGTACACGCTCAAGAGAGATATCTTCTCCTTCAACATCGTTTCATCCAAGCGTGTCAAGTATACGGTTTCCCGTATGGAGGATGCCGATACCGTAATGGAGCACGAGGCATTTGACGAATATATCGACGAGGATTCCTCGGTATTCAGAGTTACCAAGACAAGCTTTGTGGACAACTTCTTCAAGCGCACCCGTGCATATACCGCCAACAAGACCATCCTCTCTGCTCTTATCCCCATATGTATCTGTCTTGTAGCGTTCTTCGTAGTGTTCGTAGGACTTTTCAAAAACGATTGGTTCACGGGTATACGCTGCGGTTATCTTCTCATGATGCTGGCAGCTCCCGCTACCGCCTTCATCACCTACTCATATCCCCTCTACCGTGCATCCAAGGTTGCCTTTGAAATGGGCTCTGCCATCGTAGGCGAACAGAGCCTTGAGGAATATTCCAACGCAGGTGCGGTTTCCTTTGACGATAAGGATGTTTTCCCCTCTCAGAAGACCAAGGTGACCTCCATCAAGATCTACGGAAACAACCGTATCGACAAGGTCATATACAATGTAGCCAGCCTATTCAAGGTATTAGGCGGTCCTCTCTGTGATGTTTTCAATATCGCAACCAAGGAGTTTGAGTGCTCTGACGATGTAGAGATAGTTGATATCGCTGAGGACGGTATCGAGGCGGTTATCTCGGGTAAGCATATCTTCTACGGTAAGGCCTCTTACCTCCACAGAAACAACTTTGAGCCCGTCACCGAGCTCAACGACGAAAGGATCGAATTCACCGGCGAGGCTTGTATATCATATCTGGTATGCAACGACGAGGTTGCGGCAAAGCTGTATATTACATACGGTATCGACCCCGACTTCCTTGCCATCTCCAAGCAGCTCTACCGTGCGGGTATGTGCATAGGCATCAAGTCCTTTGACCCCAACATCGACGATGCACTTCTCGGTAAGCATATCAACATGTCAAAGTACGCAGTCAAGGTGCTTAAGTGCCGTTTCCTTGCAGAAAAGACCGCCACCGAGGATAGATCTGACAGCGGCATCGTTTCAAAGAAGAGCCCTAAATCTCTCTTAAAGACTCTTGCTCTCTGCGACAGGGTAAACTCGGTAATGAGAGGCTCGATAGTCATAAAGCTTCTGGCTATTCTTCTCGCCTTCGGCATCACCGTATTCATTATGTTCAAGGGTATTTCCACCTTCGACTTTGCAGGTGCATATGCGGCTCTGTACCAGCTCTTCTGGATGATTCCGATACTTGGCATTTCGCTTATAAATATAAAGAAATAATATAGGGCGCACTGTGCGTGCGCTCTATTTAATTGATGAAAAGCCTGACGGCATGAAATGAATACTTATATTCATTTCATGGAGTTCACTCCATTTCATGACCATCGGTTATTTCATGCTTCTTGAAAGCATTTCATTCCTGAAAGGACTATTATGATTTCAGACAAGATTTTAAAAAAGGTCTCCAAGCCCGGCAGATATATCGGCGGGGAATACGGACAGATATTAAAGGACAAAAAAGATATCAAGGCAAGATGGGCGTTCTGCTTCCCCGATACCTACGAGATAGGTATGAGTAACCTTGGTATGCGTATACTCTACGGCTCTCTTAACTCATATCCCGATATCTGGTGTGAGCGTTGCTACACCCCCTGGGAGGATATGCAGAAGGAAATGAGAGAGAACAACATTCCTCTCTACGCCCTTGAGAGCGGTGACCCTCTCGATAATTTCGATTTCGTTGCGTTCACCCTCCAGTACGAGCTCTGCTATACCAACGTACTTACCATGCTTGATCTTGCGGGCATCCCCCTTATGTCAGCTGACCGAGATGAAAGCTGTCCCATCATCATCGGCGGCGGTCCCTGTGCTTACAACGCCGAGCCTGTAGCCGACTTCTTTGACGTCTTCTCTATCGGTGAAGGTGAAGAAGCTCTGCCCGAGATAACAAGACTTTATATCAACATGAAGGAAGCAGGAAACTATACCCGTGAGGCATTCCTCCATGAGGCTGCAAAGCTTGAGGGCTTCTATGTTCCTTCTCTCTATACCGTAAGCTATAACGAGGACGGTACAATAAAGGAATACACCCCCAAGTACGACGACATCCCCGTAAAGATAAAAAAGAGAATAATCGAGGATATGGATAAGGCATTTTTCCCCGAAAAGGTGGTTATGCCCTATATCGAAACGGTGCACGACCGTATAATGCTGGAAGTATGCCGCGGCTGTTACCGCGGATGCCGCTTCTGTCAGGCGGGCAACCTGTTCAGACCCGTTCGCCGTAAGAGCGTTGCTACCTTAAACGAGCAGGCAAAGACCCTGTATAAGAACTGCGGTTATGACGAAATGTCCTTAACCTCCCTTTCAATTTCCGACTATCCCTACCTCGAGGAGCTCTGTGACACTCTGCTCTGCTGGACAGAGGATAAGAAGGTAAGCATGTCCTTACCCTCACTTCGTATCGACTCATTCTCAAAGGAGCTGATGGACCGTATATCCTCGGTTCGTTCCTCGGGTCTGACCTTTGCTCCCGAGGCAGGTACACAGCGTCTGAGAGATGTTATAAACAAGGGTGTTTGTGAAGAGGATCTCATGAACGCCGCAAAGATAGCCTTTGGCGGCGGTAAGAGCCTTGTCAAGCTCTACTTTATGCTGGGTCTGCCCACCGAAACAAACGAGGACCTTGAGGGTATTGCCAAGATGGCAGAGCATGTACTTGACGCCTACTATCAAAACCCCGACCGCAAGAAGGGTTCAAAGCCCCCTCAGGTGACCATAAGCGTGGCTTCCTTTATTCCCAAACCCTTTACCGCTTTTCAGTGGGAGCCTCAGGCAGACCTTGAGACCCTGTTTGAAAAGCAGCAGTATCTCGGCAGTTGCATCACCAACCGTAAGATAAAGTACAACTGGCACGAGGCAAAGGTATCCCGCCTTGAAGCCGTGTTTGCCCGTGGTGACAGACGCCTGTCCAAGGCAATACTCGAAGCTCACAAGCAGGGTATGATGTTTGACTCCTGGGACGAATACTTCAACTACGAAAAGTGGATGGAGGTATTCGCATCTGTTGAAATTGATCCTTCATTCTACGCAAACCGCCGTTTCGGTGACGACGAGGTGCTGCCCTGGGATATCATCGATATCGGCGTTACAAAGTCCTTCCTCCTCCGTGAAAAGAAGGCGGCATACGAAGAAAGACCTACACCCAACTGTGTTGAAAAATGCTCAGGCTGCGGTGCCAATAAGCTGGGAGGTGAAAATTCATGTTGTCCCAGAATCTAACCTACCCCTGTCCTGTACGAATCAAGTTTGAAAAGATGAACGTATTAAAGTTCATCTCTCACCTTGACCTTACCCGTACCATGAAGACCGCCCTTACCCGTGCGGGTATCCCCGTATGGTATACCGAGGGCTTTAACCCCCATATCAAGATGGTGTTCTCCCTGCCTCTGTCCCTTGGAACCGAGAGCGTATGCGAATACGTTGATATCAAGATAACCGAGCCTATGTCCCACGAGGAGATAAAGACCCGTCTGGGTGCGGCTCTTACCTCGGATATGGCGGTAACAGAGGTATACTCTCCCAAGATGAAGTTTCAGGATATAGCCTACGCTCTATACGAGGTGACTCCCTACGAGCCCTATGACTTAAGCGTGCTTGATGCCGAAAAGGTTATGGTAAAGAAGCACTCTAAAAAGGGCGAGATTGAGATAGACATTAAGGAACGTATCAAGTCTATCGAGGTAAAAGACGGAAAAATTATGATCTTAGGTCGTGCCGACCAGCTTAACTACCTTAACCCCGAGCAGGTTATGGCTCTTACAGGCTGCACGGATCATAGAATTATAAGAAAAGAAATATATAACGAAAGAATGCAGATCTTTCGATAATGCATAAAAGGAAGAAAACCGCCAAAGCGGTTTTCAACCTTCACTATTCACTA
>JAZNKU010000389.1:0-8661 GCA_045578685.1 Eubacteriales bacterium | reverse complement strand
ATCAAAGGCTTATTTTATTAGTAATGTCGGCTTCCAACTTGTACGAAAAGGTAAATATAATTCAAAATTCATGTTTGTTTGATCTTATATATGGGACATATTATTTGTTAGGTGCATATTATGTTAGAGAAGACATATGTCTTGTGTTTTCTATAACATATAGGAGGGAAGATCCCCATGGCTGAAAATAAAAACTGTTTCCATGGAAACAATGCAGAGACAGTCTGTATTGACTGCAACAGAATTCTCGACAGCTGCCGTGATAAGGATTGCTTTGAGGATGTCAGGGTTTATCTTACCGGCTTCGGTCAGGAGATAATAGAAAAAACATCGAGCATCAAGGTTAAGAGCACAAAGGTTGTTTGGACCTGTCTTGATCTCGAGCCTGTACAGTTCAATCGCGGTTTCTATCAGATAACGGTAAGATTCTATACACGTATATGCTTTGAAGCCTGTATTTGTCCCGGTAAGGTACAGGAATTTGACGGTATCGCGATTACCGAGAAGAAAATAATTCTTTATGGTAGTGAAGGTAATGTCAATATATTCAGAAGTGAACCGGGTAACCCTTGCTTCTGCGAAAAGTCTGAGTTCAACGAAAAAGTTAAAAGTAACGCACCTACTGTAGTTTGCGAGGTAACCGATCCGATCGCCCTCAGCGTTAAGGTTGCGAAGCCCGAACATTGTAAACCCTGCTGTTGTTGCTGTGTAGATGACATACCAAAGCATGTATGTGACTGTTTGTCATCCTGTCTCTGCGATATTGATGACGGTTATAAGAGCGTTTTTGTGACTCTTGGATTCTTCTCGGTTATCCGTATTGAGCGTCCGTGCCAGTATATGATAAACGCTACTGAATATACGATCCCTGAAAAGGTATGTATTGAGTCGACCGATGAGGACCCTTGTGCGGCGTTTGCAAAAATGAGTTTTCCCGTAAGTGAGTTTTATCCTCCGTCATATCGTGATATGAACGGCGGATGCGGTTGCAAATAGAAATGGACAGCGTAAGCTGTCCATTTCACTATATAAAGAATTTTTTCTCGAGCCTGCGCTTGATGTATCTATTGTTATCAATAAAAATAAGTGCAGTTCCAAGTATCAGAAGAGAGATGAACGGATATAGCGACCATCCTAAGGATATGCTGTTATAGAAGTTAAACTTAATCAGCAGATCAAATATAATGCACAGCACCCCTGAAATGATAAATCCTATCGAGATAACCGTAAGTGCTCTTTTGTTCAGTACCTTTACCAGAAAAGCTATCAGAAGCGTTGATACGGCAAGGGATATGAGCAATGGCAAAGCAAAGGGCAAAAACCATTTAACAGAGCATTGCTCTTCAACATATACAAGAAGCAGCAATATAGCCATATAATCAAATATCTGCTCTAAAAATATCGATTCTTTATGAACAATTAAAGCCGACGCTATAATCGTATATACCGTAAACAATGCAGCAATTACATATCCGGACCACCCAAACATACCGTCAGAGAGGTCAGCTAACAAACATACTGCTATAGGTAACATCAAAATAATAGCAAGAATAGCGAGCAGCGACTTTGGATCGATCTTGTGTTTCGGTACCGGATAATATTCAGGATAGGGCGGGGTTGAGGCGAAATCATATGGTCGGTTGGGGTTATGTACCTCTGTCGAGCACAACGGACATTTTTTAATATATTCCGCCAGCTCAACACCGCAGTTTACACAATATGACATTTTTACCTCCGATTTGATTCAATTTTTACATGTATACCAGATCTGACCAGATTTGTGAAGAATTCTTTTTCGAGCACGGCTTCGTTGATTTTTCTCACAAAACTGATATAAAGCTTTCCTTTGTATGAAATAACACTGCATCCACAGGGTTGTAGAGCTTGTGGACTAAGAACAAAATCAAATCTTTCTACATACGAATTCATGACATCAGGTAGTTTGACATTACCAAGGTTCGATAAGCTTATACTTGATTTTCTTTCTCCTGTAAGATTATATACAGCTTTCATTACTGCATTTTTTATGAATAGCGGAACGATTCTAAGCAAGGGATTAAGTTCATCCTTTACATTGGTAGCCATAATAGCATTCATGTTTTTTTCTGTAAGCTCGCAGCAGATTTGGTGGTGGAAGCTTTTTATGATCTCGTCGAGCTCATAATGTCCAAGCCTTGATTCTATTCCGGGTATTACATACAGTATAAAGTTTCTAAGTGTTGTTGAAGGATAGATGTTCCTTAGATTTACAGGCAAAAAGATCTTTATGGGTTTTCGCTTGCTTTGATTTTTGATCTCTGTTTCCTGCAGAGTTTGAAACGAATATGCCATAACTGAAGCAAGATATGTCGTAACGCTTACTCCGTGTTTTTTACACAGTGATTTTATCTCATCTACATCAATAACACCGTTGACAAGAGGTGTGAAGGTGTCGGTCAATTCAGTTCCTTTATGCATATACGCATCAGTATCTTTTCTGCCCGATGCGACCTTACCGGAATATTTAAGAAAGCTGTCCTCTAACTCTTCCTTTTTTGCTCTTACCGAAATATCGAGAACACCGTCAGTGTGAGGAATATCGATTTCGTATCTGTTCTCAAGGTATGTTGCTGTAAGAGTTTTCAGGAAGATCAATGCTCCGTTTCCATCAGTGAGTGAATGGAAAAATTCAGCAGATATTCTGTTTTTATGATATAAGATCCTCACCGCACATTTTCGTATCTCTGAAAATTCCATCTTCATGCAGGCATGAGGTCCTTCGGGTTGTACGGTGGGAGACTCCTTGGTTTCCTCAACATAGTACCAAAACATTCCGTTATCCAACCGTACGCATATGGATGGAAAGCGTCTTTTAATGTCCTGTACTGATTTTTGCAAGATGATAGGGTCGATATCTTCAGTGAGTGTGGCTGAAAGTCTAAAAACATTTGTCCATGTTCGCGTACGTGCGGCAGGGAAGATCTTTGCCGCATTATCGAGCTTTAGCCATCTTTGTCTTCTTTTAAATTTCATAAATTTTGTCTCATTATCTCAAATGCCAGGATCGAAGCAGCACTTGCGGCTGACAGAGCCATCCCAAAATCAGCCTTATATTCAAGTCTGACGATTTTGTCACATACCTCGAGCAGATCGCTGCTTATCCCTCTTTTTTCTCCGCCGACAATAAGGAATATCGGCAGCTTAAGGTCGGTCTCATAAGCTGATACAGAATTTTTAATATCTGAACATATTACCTCATAACCGGCAGATTTAAATAGTTTTGCGGCATTTACTCCTTCACACATATACATCGGTATGGTTTCGCTTGAACCTGCTGATGCACGACAAACAACGCCTGCAGCTGACATCCAGTTTCGAGGTGTAAGGATAATACCGTCTACACCTGCGGCATAAAGGCTTCGGATTGCGTATCCGAAGTTATAAGGGTCTTCTATACCGTCAAGCATTACATAGAATCCGTTTTCTTTGATTTTATCAACGGTCAGTGACGGGATGGTTCTATCCGTACATTCACATAAAAGACCTCCGTGAGTATTTCCGATCGTCTTTTGATCTAATAATTCTTGAGATATCGTTTCTACGCTATACCCGAGATCATAGGATCTCGCTTTGATGTAAGAGAGCTCCTTTGCGCGTTTCTTGGCCTTATCCTCAGATACATATACCCTTATAATTTTTCTGTCGGAAATTTCATTGTCAAAGGCGTTGATTATAGCTCGGATAGACACCATTCCTTCAAAAATATTGCTTTGTACAAATCTCGTTTCTTCTTTCTTCATCGTTAACCTCTGAGCTTTTGATATAGATATCCGTCGCGTATTCCTCCCTGAGAAATATATACTGTATCAGCATTAACAGTTTCTATTATCTGTCTGTACGCACACATACCCGGAATGATGGTTTCTATTCTGGCAGGTATATATTTTTCAAGCAATTTTATTATTTCATCATCCTGTCGGGACAAATAGTCAAACAGTCTCATAAAAGTATCCCTTGAAAATTCAGGAAGCGTTGTGTACCCGAGCTCTATCGCAAGCTTACCGATAGCACTTCCCGTACCACCGATAAGACACAGTCTTTTGCAATCTTTAACCCATTCATACCGATTCAATTCGGACCGAACTTTAGTTCTTATGGCAACAATCTCGTTAGCTGTAGGAAATCTATTTTGTACATAATCTCGTTTGAGAGAAAGGCAACCGAACTTAAATGAATTGAGATGTACGGGAATACTGTTCTCAAATTTGAGTATTTCGGTACTTCCTCCGCCCATATCGACCATTATACCGTCCGAAATGTGGTTGGAGTTTGCAATAAACCCGGAAAAACTCAAAAGTGCTTCGTCTTTTCCGGAAATCAACTCAAGATCTATACCGCAGTCCTTTTTGATTCTTTTGGAAACCTCGGCAAGGTTGTTGATCTTTCGAAGGCTTTCGGTTGCAAAACAATATACTGTAGCTTTTGCATTGTTCTTGTATTCATTTACGGTGTCTGTCAACTCTTTTATAGCATATTCCGGGAGCATCCCGGCGGAGATCTTCGCTATAAGTCCGAGCTGCTTTGTAAAAAAACATACTTTAGTAATTTTTTCTCTGTCGACAGAGTAGACCTGACACTTTACTGTATTTGAACCTACGTCGATAACAGAATAGAGCATAATTAAGTTTCCTTTTAATATAATGTTTTGGGAGTGATTATATGTTTGGTACTTTGTTTGGCACACTTATGAAGTTTGTCGGTGCATTTTTGAGAGTGTCAGAGAGTAATAACTTTCCACCGACGTTATCTTGCGAAGAGGAAAGGAAATGCTTTGCACTCAAAAAACAAGGGGATATGAAAGCAAGAGAAAGGCTGATTGAACATAATCTCAGGCTTGTTGCTCATATAGTTAAAAAATATTATACGGGAACCAAGAATACTGAGGATCTGATGTCTATTGGAACGATAGGACTTATAAAAGCAATAGATTCCTTTGATATTTCAAACGGTGCGAGGTTTGCAACGTATGCAAGCAGATGTGTTCAGAACGAAATATTAATGTATTTTCGCTCACAAAAAAAGCTGCATAATGAGGTATCGATAAACGAAGCCATAGACATGGATAAGGATGGAAATCCGCTTACTTATATTGACATAATAAGCTGCGACGACACTATAGCTGAGGATATATATACCCGTATCAACTGTAAAAAAGCCGTAGATATCATTAAAAATAAACTTAATGACCGCGAAAAGGAAATAATAGTTCTAAGATACGGGCTCGGTGGCAGACCTGCTAAAACTCAGAGGGAAATTGCCTCAATGCTTGGTATATCACGGTCATATGTATCGCGTATAGAAAAGGCGGCTCTCGAAAAAATAAAGGAATTACTTTAATTCAGAGGCTCTTTTTATGAGAGTCTCTTTTGTGTTTTCCAGTTCGCCGTCAATAACCTCATTGAGTAATTTGTTGAGAATCATGCCTATTCTTTTTCCCGCAGGAACACCGAGAGCGATAATGTCATTTCCGGAAATGTTCATATCGCTCATCGAAAAGCACCCTTTAGATGAAATTATTTCCTCCGTAATGCTTTCCAAACGGTCAATATGCTGAAGTCGCTCATTTATCTGGGACGGGGTCTGTCCTTTGGCATCGGCGCGGTTAACCTTATATAATTGAAGCACCTTATCATGTCCAAGCTTCATTAAAAGCCGTTTGACAGATCTTGGTGTTTCGGGAATCACACTGTCGTGGTGGTATATAAGAGAGGTGACCGTATCGACCGTGTCGTTTGAGGCTTTTAGTCTTGAGAGGATATTTTTTGCTATCAGAGTACTGTTTTTATAATGACCGAAAAAATGTCCTCCTTTTTCGTCAACAAAAAAGGTTTCCGGTTTTCCTGTATCGTGGAGGAGCATTGTCCAGCGAAGGATTGGATCCGGTTCGATAGATTCAACCGTAACGAGGGTATGCTCAAAAACATCAAAGCAGTGATGAGGATTTTGCTGATCAAATCCTACCATAGGAATTATTTCAGGCAGAAACACGGAGATGACATCATAGTATTCGGAAAGGACCTTTTTAACATTTTTACCGCATAGTAGTTTAGTGAACTCTGTATATACCCGTTCAGGGGAAATATTGTTCAACAGATCCTTGCATATGTGTATAGCATCAGATGTTTTATTCTCAATATCAAAGCCAAGTACAGATGAAAAACGAAGGGCACGAAGTATCCTTAGTCCGTCTTCATTGAATCTCTCAACAGGGTCTGCGACCGATCGGATTAGCTTTTTGCCTATATCTTCGATTCCGTTGTACGGGTCAAAGAACTCGTTGGTCGTACAGTCATATGCAATAGCATTCATTGTGAAATCGCGGCGCTTGAGATCTTCTGCAAGATTTTTAGTGTACAGAACCCCATCAGGATGTCTGTTATCGGTATATGATGTTTCGACTCTGTGCGTGGTGATCTCTATAACTTTATCATCAACAACGACAGAAACCGTACCGTGCTTTAGTCCTGCATCAAAGGTTCTGAAATCCTTGAAAACTTCGAGGGTCTCCGAAGGAAGTGCGTTTGTAGTCATATCGTAATCGTCGGGTGTTGAACCCATAAAATAATTACGAACACATCCTCCGACGGGGTATACCTTGAAGCCATTGTCTTTCATGATTTCGATGACTTCAGCGGCGTGTTTGGGAAGAAACATCAGCATCACCTCTTAATAAAAATATTATAGCAGAAATTATTCATTAAATCAACTCTTCTTTTTTATAAATTTGTCCATATTCTATTGACATTTAATTAACAATATTGTATCATAGAATATATATTTTTAATTACGGAAGGATATTATCCAAATGTTAATAGGAAATGCTATCGTTGGCCAGTCCGGTGGCCCTACAGCTGCTATCAATGCAACACTCGCTGGTGTTATCAAAGGCGCATTTGAATCCGAGGCAATCAAAACAGTATATGGTGCGTTAAACGGTGTTGAGGGTATCCTCAAGGGCACTATATGTAATCTATCTGAAATCATAAAGGGTGAAGAAGATCTTGAACTTCTTTCCCATACCCCTGCGGCTGCTCTCGGCTCCTGCAGACTTAAGCTTCCCAAGATGGACGAAAAGCCCGAGGTGTACGAGCAGATAATCAACTTTTTCAAGGAGCACGATATCCGTTACTTCTTCTATATAGGCGGTAACGATTCTATGGATACCGTAGCAAAGCTTTCTTCTTACTGTGCTCAGAATGATTATGAAATGAGAGTTATGGGAGTACCGAAGACTATTGATAATGATGTTATGGGTACCGATCACACTCCCGGTTATGGCTCTGCAGCTAAATATATCGCAGCTTCTATGCAGGAGATACTTCGCGATACAGCTGTATATAAGGTAAAAGCTGTTACGATCGTAGAAATAATGGGTAGAGATGCCGGATGGCTTACCTGTGCTGCGGCACTTCCTAGACTTAACTCTGATGTTGCTCCCGATCTTGTATATCTGCCCGAGGTTGATTTCGATATGGATAACTTTATGGAAGATGTTCGTGCAGCGCTCGAGGTTCATCCTAATGTTGTTGTAGCGGTTTCCGAGGGTGCCAGATTTGCTGACGGTACATATGTTGGTGCTTCAGCTCAGTCAGGTGTTACTGATGCATTCGGTCATGCATATCTCTCCGGTACAGGTAAAGCACTTGAACTTGCTGTAAAGGAGAAAATAGGTTGCAAGGTTCGTTCTGTTGAGCTTAACATTCTTCAGAGATGTGCTTCTCACATTGCCAGCAAGACAGACCTTGATGAGTCTGTAATGGTTGGTGCCGCTGCTGTAAATGCGGCTGTTGAAGGTACAACCGGCAAGATGATGACCTACGTAAGAACATCAGATGCTCCTTACAAGGTTGAGTGTTCAAGCGAAGATATCCAGAAGATCGCAAATATGGTACGCGAGGTACCCCGTGAGTTTATCAACGAGCGCGGTAACAACGTAACCGATGAATGTCTTAACTACATCGCTCCTCTCACCTACGGTGAACCTGATATCAAGTATGCAAACGGTTTACCCGTACATTTTGTTATAAAATAATGCTTCACGATATTATATCCGAGGCACGTAGCATACGCCGCTTTGATATGTCAAAGCCTGTTTCGAAAGAGACCTTGACAGAATTTGTTGACAGCTTGAGATTCATCCCTGCAAGCTGTAACTTTCAGGCACTTAAGTATCTTATCATAACCGATAAAGATGGATGCCGCTTTATGAGAGAGAACACCCGTTGGGCTGCCTTACTACCTGAATACAATGGTCCGGCTGATGATGAGTCACCTACCGCATATATGATCATATGCCATGATACACTTATTACCGAAAACGAAACGATGTATCTTAAGGATGTAGGAATTGCGGCTCAAACGGTCAATCTTCTCGCAAGAGAAAAGGGAATAGGCTGCTGTATGATAGGCAGCTTCAATATATCCGGAGTATCTGAATATTTCAATTTACCTGAAAACATAAAGCCCAAGCTCACATTGGCTTTGGGTTATCCCGATGAATTTCCTGTTTGCGAGGACGAAGCGGGAAGTGTTGCTTACTACAGAGATGAAAACAACATTCATCATGTACCTAAGCGCAAAAGCAAAGATTTGATAATTAATAACTAAACATATAGGAGAAAA
>JAZNKU010000388.1:0-6458 GCA_045578685.1 Eubacteriales bacterium | reverse complement strand
GGAAACGCTGAACACCTTGCCGCAGCGGCCGCAGGTGCCTGTTGTGGTGGTGTGACCGAGAGCAGAGCCCTCCTTGGTATTACATACTACGCAAACCTTAGGCTCGGTACAGGTAGCAGCCTTCCAGTTGTGACCCTTGGCGTTACCCTCCTTTGCACCGCATACACTACAGGTCTTGGGAGCGGTACAGGTGGCAGCATTCCACTTGTGACCGAGAGCCTCGCCTCTTTCGGCACCGCAGTCACGACAGGTACGGGGTGCGGTACAGGTAGCTGACATAAAGCTGTGGAGGATAGTACTGGGGGCTACGTCCGCCTCACAGGTCGTACACTTACCACCCGTTACGCAGTCGTATGCGGAAAGAGTATGTCCGTTAGCAAATCCGTTCACAAGACCGCACTCGGAACAAACGGGAGCCTCAGTACAGGTTGCTTCGGAGAAGCTATGTTCACAGAAAGCGTAGAAATAGTTTTTCATAAACGCTTCAAAGATAACCGCCGCCTGGGCACGGGTAACATTGCCGGTAGCCGCAAGAGTGCCGTTGCTGTTACCGGAAAGAAGTCCTGCGGATACCGCAAAGACCATTGCGTCATAATACCAGTATTCAGCCTTGGGCTTATCACTGAAACCGTCAAGAGCGTTTTCGTTTAACTCGACGGTATACTTGTCCTTCATATAGTTGTTCATAACCACCGAAAGCTGAGCACGGGTGAGAACTCCGTTAGGTACGAAGGTAGTATCGGTCATACCGTTTACAACACCTTCGCTGTAAGCCCAGGCAACGGCACCGT
Organism: Eubacteriales bacterium; assembly: GCA_045578685.1. GTDB lineage: Bacteria > Bacillota > Clostridia > Oscillospirales > CAG-272 > RGIG7300. The sequence continues at coordinate 5,667 of JAZNKU010000388.1, read as the reverse complement.
AGTACCAGTGACCCGACTTAACGTCGGTGAACTTATCAACGGTATAGGTGCTTGTGTCAACACCCTCAAGGTTAGCAAGCATAGTTACGAACTGAGCGCGGGTAAGAGTACCGTTGGGCGCAACGGTATACTCGGTCATACCCTTGATGATTCCGTTAGCATAGCAGAACTTGATATAGGGTGTGAACCAATGGGATTCCTTCACATCCTCAAAGGGAAGTCTGCCCTCGTCGGATACTATCTGTTCGTCAGCGGATACCGTCAGCACAAAGCAGGACAGAACGGTTGCGAGAACCAGTAAAAGACTGATAAGTTTTTTCATTTTGTTTGTCTCCTTATGTATTTAATTATTTTTATATTACTTTATGATCAATACGGCAGAGGGAATGAAACGAATCCGTAATCGTCAATGCTTCCGCCATACCATTTGTATAACAGTGAATCTACACTTTTAAGTATAGAGCATATTCCCATATCTGCATATATTTCATAGTCAAAGCTATGGGTACCTTCGTATTCTTCAAACTGAACAGGACCATCCAACTCGGAAAATTCTGAAGCATCAATGCCGCTGGAACCGATAAACACACAGGTATCGCCCACCAGGTAATAAAAATAAAGCGTAGGATCTTCACTGTTTCGGGTAAATTCCAGAACCGTCATGTCCGTGTAGTTGGGTCCCTTATAATGATTAATGTATTCAAAGGTTATGATATCATCATCAAGATAGTACACAACATACAAAGATGGGGTCACCTGTACGTAATATACGTTGTCGGCAGAATCATATTTACCATTGGTCTTGATAAAATATATCCGTTGATCGTAAACGGAGGTAAAATTATACTTCTTGCATCTTGTGCAGTAGCCGTTAGGTGTGCTGTGACCCTGTGCCTTACCCTCGGTCTTATAGCAAACCTTACACATTTTAGGGTTGGTACAGCTCGCCGCCCACCAGTCGTGCTTGCCTGTGGGCTCGCCGCGGCTTACGCCACAGAGCTTACATATGCGGGGCTTGCCACAGGTAGCATCGGCAAAGTCATGGAACACCTTGGAGGGAGCTACCTCTACTCCGCATTCAAGGCAGACAGCGGAGGTAGTACAGCTATATTCGTTAGGAAGCACATGACCCTCCGGCATACCCTCTATCATTCCGCATTTGGTACAGGTTGGGGGATTGGTACAGTCGTTGTCGGTAAAGCTGTGCTCGCAGTCTCCGTAAAGATGCTCTCTTACATAGGTCATCAATATACGTGCCGCCTGTGCACGGTTGACCGTGTCCTTAGGTCCTATGGTGGTCTGTGTCATACCGCTCATAAGTCCCGAGCTTACCATATACTTGATACCGTCGACAGCCCAATCGTCTATTTTCCCCTTATCCGTATATAGGTCAAGTACGTTGTCATCTATACTGACCTCATATCCCTTCTTTATCATATAGAGGGACATCATACGGGCAAGAGTCTGTCTGTTGATCTGAAGATTGGGAGAAAAACTGTTCTCGGAGGTACCCGAAACTATGCCTTCGTCATACGCCCAGGCAACGGCAGAATAATACCAATGACCGCTCTTTACATCATCAAACACAGAAACCGAATAGCCGCTTGTATCTACACCCTCTACGTTAGCAAGGATGGTAACGAACTGGGCTCTGGTCAGCTTGCCCGCCGGAGCAAAGGTATATTCGTTCATACCATTCATTATAGAGTTGGCATAGCAAAAAACCACACCCTCGCTATACCATGCATCACTGTTAAAATCGTCAAAGGGCAAAACACCCTCGTCAGAGCCCTTAACTGCATATGAGGTAACACCGCTCACAACGCTTAAGGATATAACGGTTGCTAAAACCGATATAAGACTTATGATCTTTTTCATCCTTATCACTCCTTTACTTCATAGGGAAGGTAATTTTTAAAGCCCAGATCCTTAAGACCACCGCCGTAATAATCCGAAAGCTCAAAGTGGAACTGCTCCAATGCCAGATCAAGGTTCTGACCGCAGGAATATCTGGCACTGTACAGATCCCCGTCCCCTAACTCATAGCTTGAAAAGGAGGGGAGAGCCGCGGTTGTATAATTTGTTTTGTCTATAAAGCCGGCGGCGTAGCTGTCAAGCTTACCCTTGGCGTTATAGTGGGAATAAATAAGCTGACACTTGTTGCTGTATCTGTTTATAAGTATAGCCGACACCTCAACGTCATTATATCCAACGTTGGATCTGATGTTGGATAACTCGATAGAATCGCTGTAGACGTGGTATACCGCATATGAATAAAAATCAAAATGGAATGAATAGATGCCTTTGTTGATAACAAGAGTCCCTCTGGCAACAAGATAAGAATAAGTGTTGGTTGCCGCATCATACTCACCCGACGATTTTATATGATGTACCGCTCTTGAGTACATGTCGGTAAAGTTTGCCATACGGCATCTTGAGCATACACCGTTTGAGGTGGTATGTCCCAAGGGCTGACCTACCGTATGATAGCAGGTCTTACACATAGCTCCCTTGGTACAGGTGGATGCCCATACCTCCTTGTGATCTCCCGTAGGCTCTCCTCGGGTCAGTCCGCAGACCTTACAGGTTCTGGGATTTCCGCAGTTGGCGGGAGCAAAGTCATGAGTATTACTCGGCTCAACCTTAACGTTACATACCAAGCAGGTCTGTGAGGTTTTACAGTTATAGGTCAAGGGCATGCTGTGTCCCTTAGCAAGACCCTTTGCCATGCCGCAACTCTGACAGGTTGCAGAGTTGGTACAGTCCGCCTCGGTAAAGCTATGCTCGCAAGAGCCGTAAAAATACTTTTCGCTAAAGCTCTTGAATATCACCGCCGCTTGAGCTCTGGTCACCGTGCCGACAGACGCAAGTGTTCCGTCGCTGTTACCGCTCAGAAGTCCCGCAGATACAGCAAACACCATAGCATCGTAATACCAATATTCGCTCTTAGGCTTATCTGTAAAGCCGTCAAGGGCGTTGTGGTTTACCTCTACCTCGTACTTATCCGCCATATAGTTATACATGACCACCGCAAGCTGAGCTCTGGTAAGGACGCCGTTAGGCTCAAAGGCAGTCTCCGTCATACCGCTTACAATACCGTTGGCATACGCCCAGGCAACCGCACCGTAGTACCAGTGGTTTGAACTGACATCGGCAAAGCAGTCGACCGTATAAGCGCTTGTATCTGCCCCCTCAAGCCCCGCCAGCATGGTAACAAGCTGAGCTCTGGTAAGGTTACCGTTCCAACCGAAGGTGTATTCGTTCATGCCTTTGATCATACCGTTGACATAACAGAACTCTGTTCCGTCATAAAACCAGTATTCCTCCCGCACATCCTCAAAGGGAAGGCGTCCCTCGTCGGATATTATCGTCTCAGATGCCGCAACGCTTACGCAAAGCACAGATATCAGCATCACCGTAATAAGTAATACGGAAATATATCTTTTCATAATAACCTCATCTCATTGTTATCAGTCGATCACGGAGTCTGTTCCGAATCCGGAAATACAACTATAATCCGATCGTTTATATTGTCGGTATCCTTGACAAACTCGTCAAGCAGATCGTGACCTGTTTCCCTATATTCGGTATAAGGAGTATAGATAGTTATACGGTCGGTGATCTCTACCTTATCAGGTGATGTCTCACGGGCGTGACTCTCGGTGGTTACGGGAGCCTTGGCGGTCTCGGTGTGCCGAGTTGTTACGGCAGAGGTGGTGACTGCAGGAGTCGTTTCCGCCGCCGTAGTATCTGCCGCCGTAGTATCTGCCGCCGTTGTATCTATTGTTGTAGTATCCGCTGTAGTTGTATCTGCCGTCGTAGTATCGGCAGAGCTCTCTGCCGTATCCGCACCAACGCTTTCGGTCTTTGGCTCGGTTGCCTCGGGCTTCTGCGCTTCAACAGGGTCGCAGGCACAGACGATGAATACCGTAACACACAAAGCCACAGATACCAGCGTTATAAGCAATGCGGGCTTTTTCCACTTTAATATATTCCTGATCCTTCTTTTAACGCTGACCTCACCGAAGCAAAGAGGTCCGGGTGAGGGAAAACGCTTATTTTGTGCAAAAGACAAAAGTGCACTGCTGTAGTCGGTGGATATATTCCCCGTACCAAGCACTCTTTCGTCACAGCTCATCTCCATATCGCGGCTCATGAATATAAAGGCAACCCACACGAAGGGATTAAACCAATGAACGCACAGAAGCCCGAAGGCAAAAAGCTTGACAAGATGGTCGCCACGCTTAAGATGTGTACGCTCGTGCATAAGCACATAGCTCTCGGTCTCACGGTCAAGCCCCAGAGGGATGTATATTTTAGGATTTAAAAATCCCATAACGAAGGGAGAGGAAAGTTCCTCTACTCCGTACACGCCGTCCCCCATAGGGAAGCTGATCCTTAGCTTGTGCTGTAATCTGTAATATGTAAAGATACCGTATATGATAAGCGTAAGCGTTCCCGCAAGCCATATAACACCTATAAGCTTATATGGGTCGGCAGATGCCTTGGCTGCCGTATCCGTCACAGGTACACTTACGGCTGTCTGCATGTCGGTCTCTACTTTATTAAACAGATTGAATATGCTCAAACGGCTCTCAAAGCCGAAGGGGATACAAAGACGGATGCCCACGATACTCCATAGAAGATAGGAATATATCTTGGGACAGCCTCTCATAAACAGCCTTACTAAAAGCACCGCTGATATGACCACCGAGGCGGTCATTGACATTTCAAATAAAGTATCTATTATTATTTTCATTTTTTCTTATATCCGTCTATGAGGCTTTTCAGTTCTTCAGCTTCCTTTTCGGATATGCTCTTACCGTCGAAAAATGCGGCAAGGAATCCGGGAAGCGACCCCTTGAAGGTATGCTCGACAAAGTGCTTTGTTGCGTGACGCTCCACATCTTCTCTGGGAACGAGGGAGGTAACGGTGGAATCGATATTTTGTGCAAAGCCCTTCTCCGTCAGCTTCTTAAGCATGGTATAGGTGGTGGACTTTTTCCACTCGAACTTTTCGGCACAGAGCTTCACCAGCTCTCCCGATGCTACCGGCTCGTTGTCCCATATAACAGTCATAAAATTATAATCGCTTTCGCATAATTTAAGTTCCATATTGCCTCCTCGGTCTATTTTTGTAGACTATATATTAAGTTTACACTATATTCATCATTTTGTCAATACTTTTCTGCACCTAAAAGATACAAAAATGCCCCAAGCAACGCTTGGAGCATTTCATTATATTTCGTAAAAATGCGCTTCGACCTTGGCGCAGAGGTAGTGGTATACGGGCAGGTGAAGCTCCTGTACCTTGAAGGTCTCGACCTCGGGTACGGATATTGTGATATCTGCGATATCCTTGAGCTTGCCTCCGCTCTTGCCTGTGAGGGCAAGTACGGTCATTCCCTTAGCCTTTGCTACCTTGGCTGCGGCAACCACGTTCTTTGAGTTACCCGAGGTGCTTATGGCTATAAGCATATCGTTGCCCTCGCCCAGCACCCACAGAGGCTGAGCAAACACAAGCTCGGGCTCAACATCGTTGCAAAATGCGGTATTAAGTGCGGAAAAAGAGGTCAGGGGGATACAGGGCAGACCGTTCTGCAGTTTATCTGCGATCTCGGGGTCCAGTCCCATTTTTTCTCCGTTAGAGAGCTGTCTCTTTTTTAA
>JAZNKU010000387.1:0-1923 GCA_045578685.1 Eubacteriales bacterium | reverse complement strand
CTCCTTTACATCGGTAAAGGGATTTTCTGCAGTCATTATCTGCTTGCCTTCGGTATTCCAGAGGAAGGTAACTATCTGGCCTCGGGTACAGTCGGTGTTGGGACCGAAGGTGGTGGGAGTCATACCTGCGGTGATACCGTTCTCCACAGCCCAAAGAACAGGCTTGTAAAAATAATCGCTCTCCTTAACATCAGTAAAGGGATTAGTGTTTCCCACAGGCTCGGGACAGCCCTTAGCTCTCCAGATAAAGGAGACCGCCTGACCTCTGGTACAGGTGCGGTTAGGACCAAAGGTGGTAGGGGTGATACCTGCGGTAATACCTTCGGCTACCGCCCATTCAACGGCGCTTGCATAATAGGCATCCTCGGCTACGTCGTCAAAGCCTGCATACGCACCCACCGCAACGGGCAGACACTGTCCTAAGATAATAAGACAAAGCATAAGAGTTAAGAATTTTTTCAACATTTTAATCACCTCATTATATTAAAATAAATGTTTTTCATTATTAAAAGTCGGGGCGGGCTCCGCCGGTATGGCGCGCAGACGGAGCCTTGGGGTACCCCTTTTCGGAAAAGGCAAGATATATACCCTCATTCATACTCTTGCAATTTTATTATAATATCTAATTAATATAATGTCCCCACCCTTTCCAACACTTTTTTCGAAATAGGGGTGGGATAACCGAAAAATCTTTTGTTACAGGGTGGGAAAAAGTGTGGGGATATTGACTTTTCTACGTCTTCATGGTATAATGAGTTAAACAAATGAGAAGTCCGGAATATATGTAAGGGATCGAGTCCTTTGGGGTTCGATTTTTCTATATCTACGTTGGCGCGCAGGTAACGGCTTCTTCATCATAGACCTAGGGAGGCAGAAAACTCCCGTTCAAAGGAAAAGGCATCTCCTCCATACTCTGTTGCACGATATAGAAATGGAGTTATTTATGAAAAAAATCTTTACCGCTTTCTTATTGACGATCATAGGGATGACCTTTAGCGGTTGCGGCCCCATAGGTGCAAAGTCCATGACACTGTCGGTTATATACGCCGCCATAGTCGTGTTGTCTCTGTTATTGTTCGTCGGGTACTGCATACTTATCAAAGAAAAATTAATATGGTTCTATCTGCTGTTTGGTGCGGTTGCCGTCGTTAATACGGGCTATCTGGCTATATCTATCGCCACCACCCTCAAGGGCGCTCTTATGGCAAACCGTATAGCATATCTGGGTTCTGTGCTTCTGCCCCTCAGTATGCTTATGATAATCATGCATACCTGCAGGCTCAAGACACCCAAACCGGTTATGTTTATGCTCATAACAGTCAGCCTCTTCGTATTTCTCGTTGCAGCAAGTCCCGGAATACTTGATATCTATTATTCGAAGGTTGACATAGAGATAATCAACGGCGTTGCAATACTCCAGAAGGAATACGGCCCCTGGCACCCACTGTATCTTGTATATCTGGTAGGATACTTTACATCCATGATAGCGGTTATAAGCTACGCCGCCGTCAAAAAGAAGCTCACTACAACAGCCAACGCTATATTCCTTTTGGCATCGGTGCTGATCAATATTGCTATATGGCTTGCAGAACAGCTTGTGCGTATTGATTTTGAGATTCTTTCTGTCTCCTATATATTTACCGAGGTGTTCCTTATCACCTTCTATATGACGGTACAGGAAAACTCATCTCAAGCCGTTGCCGAAATCCCCTCGGTGCCGGTACAGCAGCCTGTAGCCGTACAGGAGCCAACAGATACTCCCTCCGACCCTGAGCTGCTCCATATGTTTGAGAAAAGCATCTCCCTTCTCACCGCAACCGAGCACAAGGTGTACGATCTGTACGTAGCAGGCAAAAGCACCGCCGAGGTGCTTGAGGAGTTGGGTATAACTCAAAACACCCTTAAATACCACAACCGAAACAT
>JAZNKU010000386.1:0-4307 GCA_045578685.1 Eubacteriales bacterium | reverse complement strand
AGGAACCCCCTCTATCCTTACTCCCGATCAGATGAGACTGCTCTTAGGTGTCATAAGAGAGAATGCGGATTTGGATGAGGTCAAGGAATTTACCTTTGAGATGGGGCGTCCTGATACCGTCACAGAGGAGAAGGTCAAGGTTGCAATGGAATACGGTGTCAACCGTGTCAGCATCAACCCCCAGACCTTAAACGACGCGGTGCTTGAGACCATAGGCAGAAACCACACCGTAGAACAGTTCTATACTGCCTTTAATATTGCAAGGGATGCAGGCATAGAATGTATAAATACCGATCTTATAGCAGGTCTCCCCGGTGAGAGCCCCGCAAGTTTTCAGAAGTCGGTGGACGAGATACTCAAGCTCCGTCCGGAAAATGTTACATACCATACCTTCTGTGTCAAGAAGGCTGCGGATATCCTGAAGGACGAGGGTAATGTATATTCGCCTTTTGACCCCAATGTAGGCAAGTGTGTGGATTTTGCTCAGGTCAATGCCAAGAATAACGGATATATCCCCTACTATATGTACAGACAGAAGAACACCGTGGGAAACTACGAGAATGTAGGCTATTCCTTGCCCGGCTACGAGGGTCTGTATAATATCTATATGATGGAGGAGATCCACTCGGTGTTCGCCTGCGGTGCAGGTGCGGTGACAAAGCTGGTTTCTCCCAACCGCGACACCATCAAGCGTGTCTTTATGCCCAAGTATCCTTACGAATATCTTTCGGATAAGGTTACCGAGGCTGATATACAAAAGACCTACGAGAGTTTCAGAGAGTTTTACAACACCCATTTCAAGGAGCAAGGATGAATAATAAGAAAGTAAAAAACACAGCCAGCCTGTTTGTTACGGGCGTGGTGGTGCTCACCATAGCTAACCTTCTTGTCAAGGTTATCGGTGTTGCACTCAAGGTACCGCTTGACTGGATTTTCAATACGGGAGTACCCGAGAGTGCCAAGGGTGACGCCATGGGCTTCTACACCTCGGCATACGATGTTTATGTATGGCTGTATATGATATCCACCGCAGGCTTGCCCGTTGCCATCTCCATGATGGTAAGCGAGAGCCGTGCCAAGGGTAACCTCCGTGAGCCTAAAAAGATATTCTCCATGACCATGCGTCTTCTTGCAAGCGTAGGTCTCGTGGGTACCTGTATCCTCATCTTCGGCTCAAAGATAATTGCCAACCACATATACAAGCTTCCCGGACTTGAATATGCCCTCTGTGCCATAGCCCCCACTCTTTTGTTTATCTGTATATCGGCGGCTATCAGAGGCTATTTTCAGGGTTATCAGATAATGACCCCCTCGGCGGTATCCGAGGTAATAGAATCCTTTGGTAAGCTTGTTTTCGGTGTTGCCTTTGCATATATTGCAATGAATATTCTTCCCTCCGATCTTGTTTCACTTAAGGACGGTGTGGAGGGTAAGTATGCCGTTGCCGCAGCCCTTACCATATTCGGTCTGACTCTGGGCGTGGGCATATCCCTTATCTATCTGTTTATCAAGAAGGCAAGGTTTGACCCCAAGCCCTATGACGAGGAGTTTCTTCTCCCCGACAGCTACGAGAAGCCCCTGCGCACAAACAAGCAGATAATCAAGGCCCTCGTTACCATAGCGATACCTATAACCATCAGTTCCTCGGTAATGAGCTTTACCAGCGTTCTTGACGGTGTTATCATCTCTAACACCATGCAGAATGTATACAGCCTCAGCGCAGATGATGTAACGGGTATAATCGGTCTTTTCAAGACACATGTGGTTACTCTCTTCAATATGCCTCCTGCCCTTATCTATCCTATTTCGGGCTCTATAGTACCATATCTTTCGGGTATAATAGCAAAGGGAGACAGAGAAAAGGTGACCAGGCTGATGAACAGCTCTCTGAGAGTTGCCACCATGATCGCACTCCCCTGTGCCTTAGGACTGAGCGTGCTTTCCGAGCCTATCATCCGCCTCTTCTTCAACAGCAGCTTCAGCCCCGAAACCTGCAATACCCCCGCACTTCTGTCCATACAGGCACTTGCGGTGTTCTTCGTAGGTATGCTGGCTATGACCACCTCCATACTTCAGGCTCACAAGCTTGAGCGTAAGCCTATTATAAGTATGCTTGCGGGCGGTGCGGTCAAGATCCTTTCAAGCTCACTTCTTATAGGTAAGATCGGTATCTACGGAGCACCCGTAGGAACACTTCTTTGCTATATTACCATCGTTCTCTTCAACTTCTACTTTGTGGCAAAGCATGTTAAGTTCATACCTAAGTTTACTCAGGTATTCTTAAAGCCTCTTATCTCCGCCGTGGCATGCGCGGCAGCAGCTCTGGGTGCTTACAAGCTCTTCTTCGGAATGGGCATCAGCTCCAAGATATCCGTTATTGCGGCTATCCTTGCGGCAATGGTGGTATATGTTATAATGATAATCGCTATCCGTGCCCTTCATAAGGAGGACTTTGAGATAATCCCAAAGGGTCAGAAACTCTATTCAATACTCAATAAGGCGGGACTTGTAAAATGATATCGCTTTCCGAATTAAAAAATAAAGATCTGTATACCATAGACGATCTCTGTGAGATAATGAAATATCTCAGAGTGGGCTGTCCCTGGGATAAGGAGCAGACTCACGAGAGCATACGCACCTGCTTTATCGAGGAGGTATACGAGGTCTGCGACGCAATTGATAAAAAGGATCCCGACCTTATGTGTGAGGAGCTGGGCGATGTGCTTTTGCAGGTGGTTTTCCATGCACAGATGGCAGAGGAGGACGGAGAGTTCACCCTTGCCGACTCTGTAGACGGCATCTGCCGTAAGCTCATTATCCGTCATCCTCATGTTTTCGGGGATGTCAAGGCAGATACCTCGGTAGAGGTGCTTACTAACTGGGATAAGATCAAGGCTGAAACCAAGGGACAGAAATCGGTTGCCGATACTGTAAGGGATGTACCCAAGGCTCTGCCCGGACTTATGAGAGCACAGAAGATCGCAAAGCGTGCCGCAAAGGGGGCGGGCTATGAGCTTGAGGACCGTGAAGTTGATTTCGATTCTCTCGGCGAAGAGCTTTTTAAGCTTTGCTCTGCGGCTCAGAGAGCGGGGATAGATGCTGAGGAGGCACTTACCCGATTTTGTGACAAATTTGTGGTGAATTTTGAGTAAACAAAGCAAAAAAATTAGAAAATATTTGTAAAATCTATTGATATTACCGAAAAAAGATGTTATAATAAATAGGTAATAAAACTAAAACACTTTAAAAGGAAGGTAATTTAATCATGATGACTAAGGCAAATATCGTTGATGCAGTAGCAACCAAGACAGGTGCAACCAAGAAGGCTTCCGAGGCAGCAGTTAACGCAGCTATCGAAGCAATCGTTGATGCTCTCAAGGCAGGCGACAAGGTTCAGGTATTCGGTTTCGGTACCTTCGAAGTTAAGGAGCGTGCAGCTCGTACAGGCAGAAATCCCCGTACAGGTGAGACCCTTGAGATCGCTGCTTCCAAGAACGTTGGCTTCAGCGCAGCAAAGGCTCTTAAGGACGCTATCAAGTAATAGTAATAATTACAGTGCTATCGGGAATCCTTGAGCCAAGGATTCCCGATACTATTTTAAGAAAATGAGATTAGATAAGTATTTAAAGATTTCAAGAATAATCAAGCGCCGCACCGTTGCCAACGACGCCTGTGATGCAGAGCATGTTCAGGTAAACGGCAGACGCGCCAAGGCTTCCTACGATGTCAAGGTAGGAGATATTATCGAAATAAGCTTCGGAGAAAAAACTCTCAAGTTCCGCGTCCTTGAGGTCAAGGAGCATGTTGCCAAGGCTGACGCCTCGGGCATGTACGAGGTCATAAACTGAATTATTTCTGCATATAAATGTGATATCACATTTACGGAGGCAGGAAATGAAGGAAAATAAGGGAAATCAGAGCGTTTCTTTGACCGACCGCACCTCGGCTCAGCTCACGGGAGTAGAGGAGGTTATAAGCTATGACGAAAATAATATCGTTATGCAGACCTCTTTGGGACAACTTACTCTTGACGGCAAGGGGTTAAATATAGTACAATTAAATTTAGGTGAGGGTATAGTGTCTGTTGAGGGGCATATCGACGCCTTATACTATATGGAAAACAGGGAAAAGAGGTCGCTTTTCTCCCGCATTTTCGGATAGATGGCATTCGGTTATTCTCAGATATATACCTTTATCCTCTATTCGGTTTTTATCGGCTTTGGCTTAGGGACGGTATACGAGGTATTCCGTATCATACGCCGTGCCTTCTATATAGCGGGTAAGGGAATAGTGACCGATATAGTATA
>JAZNKU010000385.1:0-2734 GCA_045578685.1 Eubacteriales bacterium | reverse complement strand
CAAGACCTCTGCGTTTTGCAGAGGTCTTGTTGCGAAAGCCGTCAAGGACGGCTTTATTTATGCATATACAACTTTGCCAAACCGCCCTCGGAGGTCTCGCGGTAGAGCCCCGACATATCCTTGCCTGTCTGATACATGGTCTTGATGACAAGGTCAAAGGATATCTTTCGGCTGTCGGATAAGAAGTTTGCAAGGCTGAGGGCGTTTATCGCTCTCATTGCGGCAACGGCGTTACGCTCGATACAGGGTATCTGCACAAGACCGCAAACGGGGTCACAGGTAAGACCCAGATGATGCTCAAGGGCGATCTCTGCTGCATACTCTATCTGGTGTAACCCCATTTCAAACAGCTCTGCAAGAGCGGCAGCCGCCATAGAGCAGGCTGTGCCTATCTCTGCCTGACATCCGCACTCGGCACCCGAGATAGAGGCGTTGGTGGCAACGATGTTGCCTACAAGACCTGCGACTGCAAGGGCACGGTATATATCATCGTCGGAAAATCCGTTCTTTTCCTGCATATATTTTAAGACCGCAGGCAGAACTCCGCAGGCACCGCAGGTGGGAGCGGTAACTATAAGTCCGCAGTCGGCGTTCTGCTCGCTTACCGCAAAGGCGTAGGAGCAGACCAGACGGTTTTCTCTGGTCTGAGGACTTTCGTCAATATGGCGCTGGCTGTAGAGCTTCTGAGCCTTACGCTTTACACCAAGGCCTCCGGGCAGCTCTCCCGTATGAGTAAGACCCTGACGGATCGCATCACACATGGTCTGCCATACCTCGCATAGGTAAGTTTTGAAATTTTCATCCTCGTGCATGAACACGTAGTCGGAGAGCCGTATGTTGCGGGCAGAACAAAAGTCCATAATTTCCGTGAAGTTCTTTTCCTTATATACCTCGGCAGGGACAGAGCTTTGATCTCCTGCTACTCTTATCTCGCCGCCGCCTACACTCATAAAGCGTTCTTCGCCTATCAGTTCACCCTCTTTGAATGCGGATATCTTCAGGGTGTTGGGGTGAGGCAGATCTTCGGTCTCGGTATCGAAGATTATTTTTGTTTCTATAGGTGTCAGGATATCGGATATAGCCCTGTCGGTGCCGTGCCCCTCGCCTGTCTTAGCAAGAGAGCCGTAGAGCACCACCTCAAAACGGTCAGAATCGGGATAGCCCAGCAGCATCCTTTCCGCCGCAAAGGCAGGTCCCATGGTATGGGAGCTAGAGGGTCCGATTCCTATTTTATAAAGATTGCGTACAGATTTCATTTTGTAAAATCCTTTCCTTTACTGTTTATAGTGTACCACAAAAGAAAAATAATTGCAATATTGATAAATATATGATATAATCTATCCAATAACTAAAAGGAAGAATTTATGCTTAAGAATTTTATTTTCGATTTAGGTCATGTTTTGACTCCCTTTGAGGCATATGACCTGACAAGGGTTTACGTAAAGGACGAAAGCAAGGTCGCTCTTGTGGCAGAAACGGTGTTTGACCGTCTTTACTGGGACCGCCTTGATGCGGGAACCATAGAGGATGACGAGGTAAGGTCGGGCTTTTTGTCAAGGCTGCCCGAGGAGCTGCACCAAGCGGCGCTTGATGCCTACAACAACTGGATAATCAATCTCCATCCCATGCCGGGCATGTGCGAGCTTGTCCGTGAGCTTAAGGGTAAGGGCGGCAGAATATTTCTTCTGTCCAACACCAGCGTAAATCTCTATGAGAACTATCACCGCAGCCCTTGGATGAAGGAGCTTTTTACACTCTTTGACGGACTTGTGGTTTCGGGAGTTATAAAGAAAACAAAGCCGAACAAAGAGATATATGAATATGTCCTTGATACCTATGCACTCAAAGCCGAGGAAACTATATTCATCGACGATAACCAAAAGAATATTGATGGCTGCCGTTCCTGCGGTATCGAAGGATATCTCTTTGACGGAGATGCGGATAAATTAAGAAAATATCTGGAGATATAATGAAAAAAACCAAAAAAATAATCCTTGAGATCATAGCCTTTGTGCTGTCGCTGACAGTTCTTCTGGGCGTTACCTCGTACCTTGGGTACAGATATATGCCCGACCGACTTGACTACGGTGCTACCTGGAACATGTATCTCAAGGAAAAGAAAAACAGCATAGACCTTATGTTTGTGGGCTCCTCTATGGCGTACTGCGACGTTATCCCTGCAAGGATATACGAAAATACGGGACACACTACCTATGTGCTCTCCGCTCCCTATATGATGCCGGATACCATGTATTATTATATAAAGGAAGCGCTTAAGACTCAGTCTCCCGAGGTGATGCTGGTGGAGGCGACCTCCTTCTTTTTCAGCATAAACGAGGCAGATTATTATAAGGTCAATATAGGCTATATGCCATATTCCCTTAACCGCCTTGAGGCAACTCTGTTCGCTGCACCGAAAAGCGAAAAGCTGGGACTTCTGTTCCCCCTCTTTAACTATCACGAAAGATGGGAGCAATACACCTTAAAGGAGCATATTTCACCCCGACCCGATGCGACCACGGATCTCCTTGCAGGCTACACCTATCTCGGAACAACGCAGGCACAGGAAAAGCGTTACGAGAGAGAGTTTCTATATACCGAGGATGAGTACGAGCGGAATATAGAGTATTTTAATAAGATAACAGATCTGTGCCAAGAGGAAGGAATAAAGCTTGAGTTCTTTATAGTTCCCGCCTGTGAATATGTTTCTTCCGAGCTTACAGAGGAACTCAGG
>JAZNKU010000384.1:0-3015 GCA_045578685.1 Eubacteriales bacterium | reverse complement strand
CCGTGCATTTGACGACTGTAATGCAGATACAATATTCGTATTTCCCAATAACGGCAATGTTATCCTTGCGGCTAAGCAGGCAGCAAGCATGTATAAGGATTCTGATGTCAGAGTTATAGAGAGCAAGACCGTGGGTGACGGCTATGCCGCACTGTCTATGCTCGACACCTCCTCGGGAGATACCGATGCCATCGTTGAGGATCTCAACTTCTGTATGGAGGGTGTCGTTACAGCCGAGATCTCCCGCACCGTAAGAGATGCGGATATGCAGGATATCAAGGTAACGGCAGGGGATTATATCGGCTTTGTCGGTAAGGATATACTTGCCTGCGAAAAGGAAAGAAGGGATGCTACCCTTTCTCTGGTTGACAATATGGACTTTGCCGATCATCCTATCTGTATTCTCATATACGGTAAGGATTCGGATCCCGCCGAGACCAAAGAGATAGAGGAGCGTATCGCACAGAAATCTCCCGACACCGAGATATATACCATCAACGGCGAGCAGGAGATCTACAGTTATATCATAATAGCCGAATAGCAAACAAGTGTTTGCATCCCCAATCGCATAAAAAATAACAAACCGCATCCTTATTTCCCGAGGGTGCGGTTTTACGTTTCTGCATAAAAAAGATCCCCGTGCAAAAGCACGGGGATAAATTTGTTGTCTTATCAATACTCAACAGGTCTGTCGGTGATGTAAATATTGCCTATCTCAAACTCTGCCGAAACCTCGCTGCCGTAGCCAAGATAGAATGCGGCAAAATCCTGAATCGCATCGTCGTACCAGAATGCGTTGTTGATGATGTAAGCCATGGTCACGGTTTCAGCCGGATCGAGATATTCGTGATGTGGAATTGCATCCTCGCTTGCCTCATCTACCGTTTCTACCGTAAGAATCGGAGCCTGAACTCTCTTATCACCTGTGTTGGTGATTTCTATGTGTACCGCTCTGATGTTCTTGACATTTGCGGTGATATCCGTAAACTCGGAAAGGGGAATATAAAGATCCTTGTTTTGGGAATCATAATTTACCTTGATGCCGCCCTCGGTAGCTTCTGCAAAGCTGTTGGCACCGATAACCGCAGACTTGTTTGCTTCGGTTATAAACTCGTGGTGTACGCTCTTCTTACCAAAGCTTTCTTCACCCAGCAGGGAAGCCACATAGGCACCAAGATCAGTGTTTTCAAGAATACCGTCAAGAGCGCTTTCAACTCCTGCACCGAGAGCGTAAACGGGAACTGCACGCTCGGTATGACCGCCGGAGGTGTAGGTAGATCCGCTCTCGATATTTTCGGGTGTGGGATCCATGGGGATATATAGACCGCCTGTTTCGTGGTCAGCGGTGATGATGATAAGAGTATCGGGGTTTTCGGTTGCAAACTCCAGCGCTTCAATGATCGCCTTGTCAAACTCGTATACCTCGTGTGCAGCCTCTTTAAGCTTGTTATCGTGGTTGTAGCTGTCTATCTGGGAGCCCTCCACCATAAGGAAAAAGCCGTTATCGTCCTCAGAAAGAAGCTCGATAGCTCGGTCGGTCATCTCAGCGAGTGTAGGCTGAGACTCGTCAAAGGTGTCCATAACGTCAAGGTCATAGAGGCCGAGCAGAGGCAGGGGAGCATTGGCAAGCTCTGCCTTCTTTGTGGTGTAGTTGATACCGTTTTCGATACAGTAATCGTCGTCAAAATAGAGACTTCCGCCGCCTAAAAGAAGATCAAGCTCGCCCGAGATCATCTTTTCGGTCTGCTGATCGGCTATAGTGTCGAAGTCGCCTCTCTCGTATGCATGAGAGGAATATGCTGCGGGTGTAGCATCGGTTACCTGCTTTGTAACGACGATACCCGTGCTCATGCCCTTTTCTGCGGCTAATTCAAGTACGGTTTTGTAGGGCTCCTCGCGATTTGTCGCATCTACCGCAACTGCACCGTTTGCGGTCTTGTATCCTGTAGCAAGGGCGGTACCGCCTGCTGCGGAGTCGGTGATATAGTTGGTAGAGGAGTATGTGGTCTGATGGGTAAGGTAGGGGATATAGTTCATAGCTAACTTGCCCATATAAAGATCATCGTGATAGAGGTTTTGAGCCGCCTCAATGATGTTGAAGCCGGTACCGTCGCCTATCATGTAGATGATGTTTTTCGGCTCGGTGTAAGCTGTATTCTTGATCTTGAATACAAGGTCGCGGTTTACCTTCCCGTCCTTTGACTCGCCGTCGAAGAGCTTGATAAATGTCATAAGCATCTGAGCCGCCTGAGCACGGGTAGTAGTGCCCTTGGGAGAAATCACGGAGGAGCCGTCGGTAAGCTTAACACCGCTTATGATAGAAGCAGATGCCGCCCACTCGAGAGAGGTTTTTGCCCATCCTGCCACGGTATCCACATCGGGAAAGCCTGCAAGCACGGTAGAGTCTACATTATCTGTAAGGTTATAATCCTTTGCGAAGCGGTAGAGGATAGCCGCAAACTCCTGACGGGTGATGTTGCCCTGAGGATTGAATCTGCCGTCACCGACTCCGGATACATAACCCATCTTAGCGCCCCATTTAACTGCGTAGCTCATCCAGGATTTAGCGGAAACATCATTAAAGCCGGTTTCACCTGCGTAGCCCGCCTTATCAACTCCGGTGAGCTGGAAGAGGGTCATAACAAGCTCGGCTCTCGTCATATTCTTAGCGGGAGCAAATATCTTACCCTCGGCATCGGTGCCCTTGAAGATACCCTCCTCGTAAGTGTATTTTACTGCATCGTAAAACCAGTATTCTGCCTTAACGTCGGCAAAGGGGAGTACACTGTCCTCGGCTATAATCGCAAAGGGTGCAGAGCACATCAGCATTGCAACGGTAAGCAAAGCAGCAATAAACTTTTTCATTGAACATACCTCCTGTACGTACATTATTAAAAATATTAAATAAATTATACCATCCTTGACCCTTAAAGTCAAGAATGGTATTAACAATTTGTCATTTTTTCTTAAAGAATTGGTAATAATTGCATTTAAGCATACCGTTGTAGAGCTTTC
>JAZNKU010000383.1:0-6150 GCA_045578685.1 Eubacteriales bacterium | reverse complement strand
TACCATAGGTCTGGAATATCTCCTGCTTAGTATGCAAAAGCGGAAGTGCTGTGCCGGAGGTCTTGGTCAAAGGCCAAGCAGTTGAGCCCCAACCCTCAGGACCGCAATGCAGCTTAACAGAATAGCTCGCTGCAAAAGCATTGAGAGGAAGAATACTTACCAGCATCAGGATCGCTAATACAAGTGTCAAAAGTTTTCTTGTTGTCTTCACGATAATTCTCCTTTGAATTATTTTCGTTTGGTTGATTTATCAACCTAATCAAAACTATTGTATACTTATTTTATATAAATGTCAAGGATTTGGAAATTTATTAGCAAAATAAACAAAAACGCCCTAAGGCGTTTTTGCATATTGTCTATTCGGTTCGATAATCTACAAACGCCACTGCGGGCATATTGTAACTGTTACACAGGGTCAGATGCTGGGGGAAGCGAGCTTCTGTCCTTGCATTATATCTGACGCCGTAAAGTTCAAAGCTGCCGGTATCTATAACTATGGTGTTATAGCTTGTTATGATATTGCCCTCATGGGCTATCCATACAAGCTGTCCGTTGACGTTGATAAGCACCTCTACACCCTTAACATATCCGTTACCTCCGTATGCGGTTGTAAGTCCGAAGCCCACGTGGTCAAAGGTGAGTATCGCCTTTGAGTTGCTTACGTAGTTAACGTGGTTGAGCTGGGGACCGCAGACAAGCTCAAGGTTGGTATAGTATGTATGATACTGATATACCACCTCCGAAAGCCTGGATGCCTGTGCATACTTGATATAAGGATGAAGGTTATTCCACCAGGTGGTTTCGTACCAGAGGTCGGATGAGGATACCATATAGAAATTGTTGAGCTTTTGTGATATGGTGCCCATCTCTGCACGTATGTTACCAAAATCCATAAAGGCATTCTTACCGTTATTGGAAAAGCATGAGGGCAGTTCCATCATAAATACGGGAAAATCGTGGTTGGGGAAGGTAGCTCTGTAATACTCGATAAGCTCGGCAAACTGATCGGCATAACCGTTAGTGTAGTGAGCGCCGAAGTTCTCTCTGGTGTTATACTGATCGCTCTCACCCTGATACCAGATAATACCCGCAGTTGCAAAGTTCTGCAGAGGATAGATCATCTGATTGTACACGAAGCGACCCTTGGCGTTGGGCATTGTAATATCGTCGGTAAGCTTATAGTAATATACGCCGTCACCGTCATGGGTATCGTGCCCCCACTTGTTGGCAAGCTCGTTTGGAGCAAAGCTGATAAGAGGACAGGCGGAAGCGTCTATCTCAATAACGCCTACGGGGATAGGCGACTTGGTACACATATTAAAGGCAAACTGATAACCGAGTGCCGAATATACGTGCTTACTTACCTCATATCTGTTATAGTTCTCATCCTTGGGTTTGAAGTTGGCAAACTCGTCGATCTGCGCCTTGATATCAGAGGGCAGCATCCATTTACCGTTGTTATAAACATCATTGAACTTGATCTTTGTTCCCTGGGCAACAGGTCCTGTCCAGTCCTTGAAATCAGCCGAGGACATACGGAAGAATCTGATACTTCTGCCGTCATTGTAATCTACGTTAACGGCATTGGACATATTTCTCAGCTCAAGGTCGAGCTTCTGCTCACCCATGGAATAGTTCACGTTTGACTGGCCTATCATAAAGTATACGTCACCGATAAGCACGTCCTTCACCACTATCGTTCCGCCGCCTGTAAGGACTGTAAGGGGCTGCTTGAAATAGTTATATGTAAAGGGCTCAAAGGTAACCTTCCATTTTCCGTCACGCCCTACCTGTGCGCAGGCGTTTCTGCCTCCGAGGTTAACAACTACAACTCCGTCCGCATCACCGAAACCCCATACCGAGAGAGGCTGATCGCGCTGGAGTATCATATTATCTGAAAATGCATTTGAAATTCTTACGTTTGTGGCTGTGGGAACGACCGTGTAGGGGTCGGCTGTGGGAATAACCTTATCACAGTAGTCGCTGAAAGCAAGTGCAGGCATTCCGTAGCTGTTACAGAGGTTGACACCGTAGGGGGAGTTTCTGTCGGTAACAGCATGGTATCTTACACCGTAGATCTCCTGACCGATATCGAAGGTTATTGTTCTTTCATCAACAAAAACTGCATTTGTTACCTCTATCCACTTGGGATAGCCGTTGAACATCACTCTTGCCTCAAGGCCTCGGATCTCTCTGCCCAGAACCTCGGGATGGGCAACACCAATACCGTTGCCCACGCGGTCAAAGGTAAGGGTGGCGCCTGTGGAGGTATATTCAATATTTCTGATAACCGGGCCGTGAACATCGTCCATGCTGGCATCGGTAAATCCCTTATGTGCGCAGACAAGAGCGCTCAGACGAACAGACTGATTGCGCTTGATGGGGGGATGAACGTTGTTCTGCCAGTTTCCGTCAAACCACATGTCCGAGGAGGACATAATATATAGATCGTCTACAATATTGGGCAGATTGCCCATCTCGGCTCTGATCTCACCAAAATCAATATAAGCATTAGGCTCGTCGGGGTTGTTTCCCGGGTAACAGGGAGGGATCTCAACCACGTAAATGGGGAAATCGTTATTTCCGAAGGTGGATCTGTAGTACTCCATCAGCTCTGCGAACTGAGGAACAAAATAGTTATCCGAGTCGTGACCAAGCCGTTCTCTTACGTTGTACCAATCGCTCTCACCCTGATACCATATAAGGCCTGCTGTGGAGAAATTTGATACGGCATATATAGCCTGGTTATATACAAACCTGGTCTTTACGGTATCGTCCTCAATATCATCTACCTTGTGATGATAGGTATTGTCACCGTAGTCATATGCCTCGTGACCCCATTTGACAGCCAGATGATTAGGCGCAAAGCTGATAAGAGGAGATCCAGAAGCATCTATCTCGATAACACCAACGGGGATATCTGTCATTTGACTCATCTGATACGCATAGAGGTAACCGAGAGCCGAGAAGGTATTATCCTCGTCATTAAGTATATCAACCTCGATATCCGAGGGCTTTTGCCAGGGTCTGTCGGTAAATACGTCGATATAAACCGTCTCGGTTCCCTGTGCGCCGGGACCCTCGTTCTCCTTATAGTCCATAGAGGATATACGGAAAAATCTCATATTGCGGCTATCATCGTAATCTATGTCAAGGGGAGGCTCGCCCAGCTCCACAACCTCGTTCTTAAGCATATTGAGAGAGTAGAATACGTTGGACTGGCCTATCATAAAATATACGTCACCGATAAGAACGTTTGAGAACACATATTCCTCTTCCCCGCCCTTTACCGTCAGGGTAAGGGGGTCGGCTGTGTATTCAAAGGTTTCGTCAAAGGTAGCCTTCCAACAGCCGTTAGCTTCAACCTCGCTCAGGGCGGTTTTTCCGTTAAGCTCTACGGTAACATAACCGCTTGCGGGGTCTGCCGTACCCCATACCGAAAGAGCCTCGTCTCTCTGTAGAATCATATCGTCTGTAAACGCGGAAGAGACCTTGATGCCTGTAGCGGTAGGTTCGGGAATAACAGGAGCCTCAAGCGCAGGTATTTCTCTTGTTTCGATCTCACCGCAGAGAGTACAGTTTCTTTCCTCGCTGCCCGCAACACCAATCTCGGGTTCAAGGACGGTTACCCAGTCACCCCATACGTGGTCACACGGAACATATGCTTCTTCTACCGTAATAACATAATAGTTATAGCTGTCATCGTTATACTGTACACAGAAGGTGTAGGTTCCGGGTTCAAGCTCAACGGTGATAACACCGCCTACAGCAGCAGAAGGACGTATATATCGACTGTCCTCTGCATTCTTTATCTGATTGGAGGTCTCGTATACACCCTTGGCATATCTTATTATCTGAAGTCCGTCAAGCTCGGAGAAGCTGACAATATCATCTTCCTGTACCACTGTAGGTACACGGCGGGTAACGTTATACTGAAATGCCTTGGTAAAGCCGTTGTTATACTGAACAACAATAGAAACAATACCCTCCTCGCGGTACTGGATCATATATTCATCTGCACCCTTAATATCCGATTTTGCGGAAAAGCTGCGGGAGCCGAGAGCCTTCTTTATCTCGGAGGGAGTGGACCAGTTACCGTAAGCGGTACGGATAACCTTGACGTCGGGTATATTTGATATTATTACCTGCAAGCCGTTTCCTGTAAAAACAGGCAGGTCTACAGTAAGCTTTTCATGAAAAATGACTTCACTGCCATCGTTATATCTTATAAGCACGGTGTGCATACCGGGATTAGGAACCACGTAGGTATAGTCATGCTTATCCCCCAGCTTTGCTGAGGTAACACGGACGATATATCCGTTGTCCTTGATCTCGTCATAGTTGTTGAACTGACCCTTGGCTATAAAGAAATCTCTTACATCGTGAAGGTCGCGGAGAGTTACAGTAACACCATAGGATGATACCGAAGCATTGATCTCTGTCATATCGCAGGCAAGGAAATAATTGGTTCCATCCTGCATTCTTACCCAAAAGGTATAATAACCTGCTGCGGGCATGGTATAAGTAAACACACCATTTACGGTATTGTTAACTACCACCTTATTGGACAGAGCAACGTTACCCTCTGCCGCCTTGATATCGGCTACGGTATTATACTCACCGGGTGCGTAGCGCATATCCCTGATATCATCGGCATGAGTGATGGTCACGGTATAGTTGTTTACCGTCAGCACGGGGGTATTGCTTGCACCTATATTTATCACCGTCATGGGGATAAGCATACACACCAACAATATTACGAACAGGATTCTCTTAAACTTCATAACCTACCTCGCTTCATGACTATGGCACAAAATCGTCAAATTCTATTAACGATTCTATCACATTTAAAACATTATGTCAATAAGAACCCAACCGTAAAATGCAGACACGATTTTATTTCTTAATTCCAAATTCCTAATTGCTACAGTTTGTTTTCCGCAAACTCCTTGCATAATTCCACCAACCGTACCAAAAGATACGGGGTGTCATGGAGCTGAATAAATTTATACCCCCTCATAATCAAAGGAAGGAACAAAGCTCTCGCTTGCGGCTTCCCCCGTCTGGATGAAGCCCTTTGTAATACCGAGTTCTGAAGCGTAATTTATAAGGCTCTGATATTCAGATTCTGTGACCTTTCGGTTGATCTCGGGGTAATCGGCTACATGGGGCAAGGGGGTATACTGGCTCATAAGGCTGTAGTAGACCTTGTCGCCGTATCTGTCGTACAAACGCTTGATAGCCATCTTTGACTCTATTATCTTACCCGGCAGCATCATATGGCGGATGATGACACCCTTTTTCATTATTCCCTGATTTATTACAGACTCGGGCTGTTGTCTTACCATTTCATCAATAGCCGACAAGGCTACCTCGGGATAATCGGGACAGAAGGAATAACGCTTTGCATCCTTTGACAGAGCATATTTATAGTCGGGGAGGTATATATCTATAAGTCCATCAAGGCGCTTAAGGGATTCTACCCTTTCATAGCCGCTTGAGTTATATACAAAGGGGATATCTATTCCCTGCCTTTTTGCCTCCTCGATACTCTCTGTTACATGGGGCAGAAAGTGAGAAGCGGTGACAAGGTTTATATTGTGTGCGCCCTTGTCCTTTAATTCAAAATATATCTCCACAAGTCTTTTTGTGTCAACTTCCTTTGCTACCTCGCCTATGGCGATACTGCGGTTCTGACAGTAGACACAGCGCATTGCACATCCTGAAAAAAAGACGGTTCCCGAGCCACTCTCCCCTGAGATACAGGGCTCTTCCCAAAAGTGAAGTGCGGCACGGGCAAGGGAAGGCTTATCCGACATACCGCATACACCCGTGGCTTTACTGCGATCTACGCCGCAGTTACGGGGACAGAGGGTACAGTTATAATACGACACGGCCGTAGATCTCCTTCTGCAAGTATTTAGGTAGTTTTGATATTCCGCTACGGTATGCTTCGTCAAGCATAGCGTAAAGAGTTTCGTCGGGAAGTTCGAGGCTGACGGTGTTCCAGTATGGCTGCTGCACCGGCGGACAGTAATAGCCTCTTGTTACCTTGTCGGGATAGCAGCTGCGGTAAAACTGTGCAAGCTCGGGGTTGCAGCGAATAGTTATTTTATTTTTGCCTTTAGGAAAGTCTATCTGTGCAAAAAT
>JAZNKU010000382.1:0-3461 GCA_045578685.1 Eubacteriales bacterium | reverse complement strand
TCTGACGCCTGGATGGTTCCCGGCTTTACCCTTATCGGTAACGCTGTGGCTATGCTTGTTGCATACTTTCACGTTAAGCTTAAGCTGGGTATCGGCTTTGCTATACCTAAGATCAAACACGTAGTGACAGAGTTTACTCAGTCTATACAGTTCTTTTTCTCCCGCTTTGCAACAACAGCCTATACCTCACTTAACATCATCCTGCTTGATATAATCACCAAGGGCGGTCCTGCTACCAGCTTCTACGGCTCGTCAAACAGACTGATAACCGCAGGCAGAAACGCTCTTATGCCCATATCCGACAGTATGTACCCCTATATGGCAAAGCATAAGGACTTCAAGCTTGTAAAGAAGATGCTTCTGCTCTTTGAGCCGGTTATATTTGTGGGCTGTGTTGTTATCTATATTATAGCGATCCCCTTCTGCAAGTGGTTCTTCGGTCCCGAGTTCGGTGAGGCAGGACACGTGTTACGCGCAATGCTTCCCCTTGCGATAATCACTCTGCCCAACTACATTTTAGGCTTCCCCACCATGACCGCAATGGGAAAGACCAAGCACGCAAACTATTCTACCATTGTAGGTTCCATATTCCATATATGCCTTTTAGGCGTTCTCTGGCTCACTGGCAATATGACCGAGGGCAAGGCGCTTCTCTCCCTTGCATGGAGCGTATCCGCAACAGAGACAGTAATATTAGCATACAGACTTATAGTAATCTATAAATTCAGACACCTTATGAAAGGCACGGACAATGTCACTGATTAAAAAAGTATTTATCGCAGGCTGTTGGGTGCTAAGCCGCCTTCTGCCCGTTGACAAAAACAAAGTCGTCTTCTGCAGCTATTACGGCAGAGGATACTCTGACAACTCAAAGGCCATATGTGAGGCTATGCGAAAGAACAACACCAAGGCGAAGCTGGTATGGCTCTGTAAAAACGAAAAAGAGGCGGCAACTCTGCCCGAGGGAGTTATCCCCTGTCCTTACGACTCTGCAAAGCGCGTATGGCAGTTAGCCACAGCTAGAGTATGGGTGGACAACTGCCGTAAGTACGACAGAGCAAAGAAAAAAAGTCAGTATTATCTCCAGACCTGGCACGGATTCCCCTTTAAGCAGATAGAAAAGGATGCTATCGCTTCCCTTCCTTCCGATTATGAAAAGGGCGCACTCCGTGATTCGGGGTATATTGACCTGCTTCTTTCCAACTGCGGATTTGTAACCGAAACCTTAAGAAGATGCTTCTGGTATGACGGTGAGATAGCGGAATACGGCTCTCCCCGTAACGACGTTTTTATCAACGGTGATCCCGAGGCTGATGACAGAGTAAAAAAATCTCTCGGTATAGACAAGTACAGGAAATTCGTTCTCTATGCTCCTACCTTCCGTGTAGACAAGGGTGCTGTTGACTGCTACGCCATCGACGCCGATGGCTTGCAGAAGGCATGCGAAAAGCGCTTTGGCGGCAGTTGGTCTGTGGTTATCAGACTCCATCCCAATGTTGCCAAGGTATCCGAGGGACTCTTCAACTATGACGGAGTTAAGATAATCAACGGCACGATGCACCCCGATATGCAGGAGCTGCTCTGTGCCTGTGATCTTCTTATCACCGATTACTCTTCCTCTATGTTCGACTATGCCCTTGGCGGCAAGCCCTGTGTAAGATGGGCGAACGACGTTGAAAGCTACATCGGTGACAGAAACTTCTATTTTGATTATGACGAGATACCCTTCCCTCACGCAGAAAACAATGAGGATCTTATAAAGCTTATCGAGAGCTTTGACACCGACAGCTACAACAAGGGTGTAGACGAGTTCTATACAAGACTTAAATTCTGCGATGACGGCAAGGCATCCGAGCGCTGTGCCCAGTGGATCGAAGATAAACTAAGGAGTTAATTTGATATGAAAAAAGCTATTATTGTCGGAGGCAGCAACGGAATAGGTCTTGCGATAACCAAAAAGCTTATCGCTGACGGTTATTTCGTACATATTTTCGACCGTACCGAACCCGAAAGCGGTATTATAGCCCCCGACAAATATGAATATATATATTGCAATCTTCTTGATTTCAACACCGAGATCTTTGATGAATATGCCAAGGACAGCTCTGTTGAATTGCTTATGATAACAGCAGGCTTCGGCAGGATCTGCGACTTTGAATATCTGCATCCCGCCGAGATAGACAACCTCTTTAAAGTCAACTCTGCGGCTACGGTCAAGATCATAAGAGCCTTCTATGACCGCATCAAGTCAATGGAAAGCTTCTACTGCGGTGTTATGGGCTCTATAGCGGGACTGATCAGCTCCCCTATGTTCTCGGTCTATGCCGCAACAAAGGCGGCGATATGCCGTTTCACAGAGAGCGTGAACATCGAGCTTGAGGCATACGGCACAGCTAACCGCATCCTCAACGTCTCTCCCGGTTCTATCAAGGGAACCCGATTTAACGGCGGTGAAAACGATTTTTCACAGACCGAGGCTCTTGCAAGTGATATAATAGAAAATTTACTTCGCCACAACGAGCTTTTTATACCTCAGTATGAAGAGACCTTCAAGGGTGTAATAGACCGCTACAACACTGATCCCCACGCCTTTGGCCTTAGCAGTTATGAATATAAACAATCATCCGGCAGAGCCGCAAACGAAAAGAAGGTCTGCATCGGATATCTCTCAGGTACGTTTGATCTTTTCCACGTGGGACACCTGAATCTGCTCCGCAAGGCAAAGCAGCAGTGCGACTATCTTATTGTCGGTGTACATCCCGATGCATCCCACAAGGGCAAGGAGACCTTTATCCCCTTTGAGGAGCGTATGCAGATAGTCGGCTCAATTCAGTATGTTGACAAGGTGGTTCAGTCTGTTCCCGAGGACAGCGAAGCCTGGGACAAGTGGCATTATAACAAGCTCTTTGTAGGCAGTGACTATAAGGGTACGGAGAGATTCTTAAGATATGAGGAATATTTTAAGGATAAGGGTGTTGAGATAGTATACTTCCCCTATACCAAGGGAACCAGCAGTACGCAGATAAGAGAAACCATAATAGGAAAATCAAAAAAATGAACTTTACAGAAATAGCATTAAACCGTCAGTCCTGCCGCAGTTATGATCCCGAAAAACATATTGAGAAAGAAAAGCTCCAAGCGGTACTCAATTCTGCACGCCTATCCCCTTCCGCCTGCAACGGTCAGCCCTATCATATAACCGTATGTAAGGGCGACAAGGCAAAAGAGGTTGCAAAAGCCTGTCAGGGTATGGGAATGAACAAGTTTGCCGACAAGGCTCCCATAATGCTCGTAATATCCGAGATGCCCTATAACAAGACGGCAGCCCTCGGTGCAAAGCTTAAGGACAACGACTACCGTTCTATAGATATAGGCATTATGACAGCCTTTATCACGGCAGAGGCAACAGCCCAAGGCCTTGGCACCTGTATCCTCGGCTGGCTGGATGATAAAAAGCTCCG
>JAZNKU010000381.1:0-4570 GCA_045578685.1 Eubacteriales bacterium | reverse complement strand
AAATAAAAGGAACCCGTTGCGGATGCAACGGGTTCCTTCCTTAATTCTGCATTCTTATTCAGCGGCACGCTGAATAGTAAGTGTATCTCTCTGGCTCTTTATTACCTCTTCGGTACAGATGAGAAGGTCGGTCTTGCCGTCGATCTCGTCGATAAAGTCGGTAATATGGTTGTTTGCGGGAGTCTTACCCTCGATGAACTCCATCTTGGGAGCATAGTCAAGATATGCTTCGACTCCGTTCTTGCCGTCCTCGGCAAAACGGATCATACCCTTGGTACCCCAGATAAGGAACTGCCAGTAGTAGGGTACACCGTACTCGATATGACAGGGTGCCGCATAGCTTACGTCAGCCATAAGTCCGCAGCCGCCGTCAAGCTCTGCCATAAACTGTGCGCAGTCCTTAAAGTTGGGCTGCTCGGTCGCAAAAGCGTTCCAGGTTCTTGCAGCAGTTACGTTCTTTAACTTCTTGCCCGTAAGGTATTCAACAAGGTCAACACCGTGGATGGAGATATCGTTGATAACACCCTCGTGCTTGCCCTCCTCAAAGTACCACATAGGTCTGTTGCCGTAGTCAAGGCCGTGCTGACCGTTAAAGGAAATAGCGTGTATCTCGCCTAATTTACCCGAGTCTATAAGATCCTTTGCAACAGCGGTATAAGGAGAATAACGGAGGCTGAGCATACAGCCTACCTTAAGATTCTTTTCCTTAGCAAGTCTCTCGATCTCGTCAAGCTGTTCGAGGGATGTACAGATAGGCTTATCTGCCATAACGTGCTTGCCTGCCTTTAGTGCTGCGATAGCAAGCTCGCCTCGTCTGCCGTAGTAGTCACCGATGGCAACGATGTCGGCATCTGAGTTTAAAACATCCTCAAAGGTAGCGTAGTTAAAGTCTACACCGTGGTTATCAGTAGCAGCCTTGCGTGCTGCCTCGTCCTCTTCCCAACAGCCTGTGAGCTCGATGGCATCACATTCCTTTACCTGATTGTAAAGCTGAAATATATGTCCGTGTCTGAATCCTGCAAAAGCTATTTTCTTCATTACTTTGTACCGCCTGTTACGTAGAATCTGTCCTCAACGCCTTCCTTGGGCTTGGAGGTAGCTACACGCTCCATAAGCTCGTTATAGAACTCGTCGTGGGGGAAGTTCTTAAGATCTACCCACTTAGCACCGTTCCATGCGGAGTGATACATAGCGTTGGACATGGTAAGCTCGTTTATTGCCTCATATCCGGGAGAGAGAAGCTCGGTTCTGCCGGTGAGAAGCGCATCTGCAAAATCCTTGAATACGCCTGAATAATCATCCTCTACCTGAGGAACCTCTACCTCAATTCTCTTTCTGGGAGGCTCTTCGTCATTGTGAGCGGCATTCCATTCTCTCTCGGAGATCTCAAGCTTATCAAAGAAGATCTTGCCGTTCTCCATAACAACACGGCCCATATCGCAGGAGATATCCATACGGTTAGTACCGGGAGTTTCGCCTGTGCCGGTAAGGTAAACACCTGTGGTGCCGTTGTCATACTTGAACATTGCGGAAACATCATCGTCTACCTCGATATCGTAGTACTTACCGAAAGAAACGTCCGCCATAAGGGAGTCGGGAGTGCCGAACAGCCACTGCCAGAGGTCGAGCTGGTGAGGACACTGGTTGATAAGTGCTCCGCCGCCCTCGGTTGCCCAGGTGGAACGCCATCCTGCGCTGTCGTGGTATGCCTGAGGGCGGTACCACTGGGTAGCAAGCCAGGTAATACGCTTGATGTGACCAAGCTCACCCGAAGCTACAAGCTTCTTTAAGGTCTGGTATACGGGCAGACCTCTGAGACAGAAGTTAACTGCAAGGAGTTTGCCGGACTTCTTCTGTGCCTCCAGCATCTCGTTTACCTGCTTGGTATAAACGCCTGCGGGCTTCTCACAGAGAACGTGAAGACCGTGCTCAAGGGCGCTGATAGCAAGCTCGGGGTGTACGTAGTGAGGGGTTGCGATGGTTACTGCATCGCAGAGACCGCTCTTATAAAGATCCTCTGCCTTCTCAAACTGAGGAACGTCGGGCAATAACTGCTTTGCAACCTCAAGCTTCTTGGGGTTGATATCGCATACGGCGGTGATCTCCATACCGGGAACCTTACCCTCGGTGATGAAGTTATAATGGGTATGACCCATATTACCGAAACCAACAATACCAATTCTTATCTTTTCCATTGTATATAGTTACCTTTCGTATGTTTTCATAGATATAATTATGATATCACACAGCCCTTGATTTGTCAATCAAAAATGCTTAATTCTGTTCCGTTATAGGATATGTTGCTTCGTCTTATACCGCCCTTGCGGATGTAACGCAGTCTGCCTTTAACCCTGTCCCAGACAAAACTGCTTCTGTGACGCCGTACACAGTTGCCATCTTTATATAACCGTGCCTCGGTTATAACCGAGGCATACTCCGGATCCTCATAGGCAACAGTACAGTTAAGCATGCCGACAAGGCTGTTCTTGACGGCATAAATTGTAAATCTGTCTGCCAATTCACGGTAATATTTATCTGCATACTTGCATCCGACCTCGGGATACCGTACCGACACATAACCGATATTCTTTACCGCTGTACGAAGGAATATTTCATTCAATATCATCACCTATATATAAATATGTAGAAATGCCGTGAAATATTAAAGGCTTTTGTCCTCGGACAAAAGCCTTTGTTAGTATATTTTATTCCTCGAAGGGCACTACCTGACCGAGCTCGTCGGACTTAAATGCAGCCTCCATAACCTTCATAACACGCATAACCTCGTCGTGCTTTACAATAAGCTCTGCCTTGCCGTCGATCACATCGCAGAAGTTACGGTAGTAGTCATATACATCCGCTGTAGGACGCTCGATTTCGTACTCATCTACAGTGATAGAATCTCGGGGAGCCATGGTCTTGGTAAGACCTGCACCAGTCTGTACGGGGATAACATCGCTTTCGTGCCAGTGCTTACATACGGTAACCTTAGCCTTTTCTCTCCAGTCGGTGATAAGAGCGGTACCCTTGTCGCCCTGCATATAAAGTCTGGGAAGAGCGATAAAGTTAAACGTACCGGTTTCGATATATGCCTGTGCGCCGTCCTCAAAGTAGATGAAGAGCTTGTATCCGTCATCTACCTCAAAGTTGGTGGTGTGGATAAACTTACAGTATATGCCTGTGATCTTCTGCTTAAAGAGCTGAAGTGCCTGGTCGATAAGGTGTACGCCCCAGTCAAGCAGCATACCGCCGCCGTGCTCCTTCTCTCCTCTCCAGTCGCTGGGTATACCTCTGGAACCGTGGATACGGGACTCGTAGTTGAAGATCTTACCAATCTCACCCGAGTTCATGATCTGCTTCATACCTAAGAAGTCAACATCCCAACGTCTGTTCTGGTGTACCGAGAATACGCAGTTGTTTTCTTCTGCTGTCTTAACCATCTCGGCAAACTCATCGCTTGACATAGCAACAGGCTTTTCGCATATAACATTCTTTCCCGCCTTAAGTGCCTTTGTAACAACCTCAAGGTGGCTGTCGTTGGGAATCGCAACGGTAACTATATCTACTCTGTCATCGTTTAACACGTCCTCAAGAGAATCGTATGCAAATATACCTCTTGAACGTGCAAGCTCGGACTTGGCAGGATCGATATCGTAAATACCGAGGAGATTGACAACACCCTTCTCTATAGCCTTGGCAGCGTGATAACCACCGCCCATTCCACCGTAACCTACGACAACTAAATTCTTCTTTTCCATAATAAATAACCTTTCGTAAATACGATTATACAACTAAACTTATTATATCATATTAAAAGTGAATGTCAACCTTTTTATAGGCAAAATATTCTCGCAAAAGCAAAGAACCCATCGGCTTTCGCCGATGGGTTCAAGAAAATTACTTGCTGTGATTACTTAACTACTACAGTGTAGAAAGCAAAGTCGCCGCCAACAGTCTGAAGTACGAATGTGTATGTGCCGGATGCAAGCTCTACTGTGAATGTACCATCAACAACCTGTGCAGGCTTGATGTTTACACAACCGGGAGCTCTCTTAACCTCACCGGAGGTCTCATACTCGCCCTTAGCGTAACGGAGTACGTAGAACTCGTCAAGACCGGAGATGGAAACGGTGTTGCCTTCAACATCCAGCTTAGTATTTAAGCCGAGATCGCAGTTTACAACTTCGCGTACAACAGTACCGTCGTTAAGTCTGATGTATACGGTGTAGATACCGTCTGCCTGAGGTCTGTAGGTCCACTTGCCGTCTACGATCTTTGCAGATGTGGAGTAGAGGTGGTAAACCATGTTAGCCTTAACATCTCTGTACTCGGAAACATCGCCGGAAGCAATGAAGATATCCTTAACGAGATCGGGATCGATCGCGTCAACAGTGATAACGTTCTTGTTTACAGATGCAGCAACGGATGTTACAACATACTTGATAACAGTCTCATCAGAGAATCTTACGAGAACTGTATACTTACCTGTAGTATTAACATCATAAGATAATACGCCGTTTTCGTCGATTCTGTTAGAATCAGCCTTTGCACGGAAGATGTAGTCAGCCTT
>JAZNKU010000380.1:0-9438 GCA_045578685.1 Eubacteriales bacterium | reverse complement strand
AATGCTTATCAGACTTCAATGGGATAGTTGATGAAAAAACTCAAACCCGGCAATTGTGGGAGAAATATACTGTGTAAATATTTCTTTTCACACGTCCGACCGACTTTTTCGACAGTCTGTCAGGTGCTCGTGAGCACCTGTTTTTATTACATATAAGAAGCGGAGCTTCTTGTGATCTCTGCGAAGGAAACGCCTGCCGCTATAGCGATGGCAGCGACTATGATAGATACTATACCTACGACGATCAGCATACACCACTGTGAACGGGCAAAGTTACGGCGGTTACGGTTGCCGTCATTGAAGGTGAAGATGAGGAGGAAGATAAAGCCTACTACAGGGACGCCAAAGAGAATGTTGAGCCAGAAATAAGACCACGCACCGAGAGGCTGGAACTTTTCGGGAAGATCCTTTTCGGTGATCTCGGTACGTACCGGCTGAGGGTTTACAGCGGGCTGAGCGTTGCAGTTAGTGCATACACCTGTGGTGGGGTCGATAGGGTTTCCGCAGTTAGAACAAAACATATTTACATCTCCTTTATAGTTGATACCTATATTATATACTTTAGTGGGGTAAATTGTCAATATTCGGTTGACATAAACTGACGGCGGTAGTAAAATGATCTTAGCTTTATATCGGAGAGGAAATTATGGATTCACTTATCTTCGCTCTTAACGCAGTTCTTCCCATAGTGCTGACGGTAGGCTTGGGATATATACTAAAAAGAATAGGCTTTATGAACGAGAGCTTTGCCAAAATGGCAAACAAACTCTGCTTCAGAGCATTTTTGCCCTGTATGCTCTTTTTGAATGTTTATAAGATAGAGGCTGTAAGCAGTATAGAACCGAGTTATATTATTTATACGGTCATAGCGGTTCTGGTTCTGTTTTTTATCGCTTTTCCCATTGTTACTATAGCAACCAAGCACAAGGAACGCAGAGGGGTACTCTGTCAGGCGGCGTTCCGTTCAAACTATGCTCTTATCGGCATACCTCTTGCCGAAGCTCTTTTCGGTGATGAGGGAGTAGCTGCGGCATCGGTGCTGTCGGCTGTGGTTATCGTACTTTTCAATATCCTTGCGGTCATATGCCTGTCGGTTTACCGTGAGGGAAAACCAAGCCTTAAAAAGATATTTCTCGATATACTGAAAAATCCTTTGATAATAAGTATTGCTCTCGGTATAGCCGTATTGCTCGTCAGACCGCTTGTTTCTTTCAGAATAAGCGATATCACATCCGTATACAAGGTGCTTGGCTATATGTCAAACCTTGCAACACCTCTGGCACTGCTGGTGCTGGGAGCACAGTTTGAGTTTTCTACTGTATCCGAGCTTCGCCGTGAGATAATATGGGGTGTGGCTATGAGGTGTCTTATGGTACCCGTGCTGGGCTTGGGAACAGCGTATATTCTCTTTAAAAACGAGTTTACGGGTGCACATTTTGCGGCACTTACCGCAGTGTTCACCACACCGCTTGCTGTGTCAAGCGTTGCTATGGCACAGGAGATGGACGGGGATGCACGGCTTGCAGGTCAGCTTGTTATATGGACCACGCTTATATCGGCTCTGACTACGTTTGTTGCTTCGTTTTTACTTAAAACGGCGGGAATATTTTAGAGCAGCCGCAAAGCGGCTGCTCTTGACAATTATTACACGGTATGCTATACTTTATATGTAAATAATCTTACTGCCACCGGGTAGTTGCACTCATCACACCGTTAGGTCTTAGAAGGTGTGTATGGGTGTATTTTTGTTGTATGGAGAAAGATTATGCATAATCCATTTAAGAAATTATCAAAATTTGAGTTCTGTCTCTGGCTTGGGTCTATGGTGACCGTAATACTTTGTTATATATTTTCACCCCAGAGAGACCTGTTCAGCACCATAGGCTCGCTTATAGGTGTTACCGCTCTTATCTTTACCGCAAAGGGTGATATATGGGGACAGATACTTATTATAATCTTTGCGGTGTTTTACGGGGTAGTATCCTTTGGCAGACAGTATTACGGAGAGATGATAACCTACCTCGGTATGTCCGCACCTATGGCGGTGGTGGCACTTATCGCCTGGATACGCCATCCCTCAAAAGAAAACAAGTCGGAGGTGGAGGTAAAGAAACTTACCGTAAAAAATATTATTTTCACCTTTATATTTGCTATAACCGTCACTGTTGTTTTCTATTTTATCCTTTCGGCTCTGGGAACGGCTCAGCTTACCTTAAGCACGCTGTCCGTTACTACAAGTATTCTTGCGGCAACTCTGACATATCTTCGCAGCCCCTTCTATGCCCTTGGCTATGCGGCAAACGATGTTGTGCTTATAGGACTGTGGATACTTGCGGGCAATCCTGCTATGATAATCTGCTTCGTCGTATTCCTGATAAACGATCTCTATGGCTTTTACAACTGGCAGAGAATGAAAAAAAGACAGTCACAGACTTGAATTATCTTTTGAAATATGTTATCCTTATAATATCAAAAATAAGGAGAGTCATTATGAACTGGGAAAGTTATCTTTATCCTGAAAATGAAAAGCCCCTTGACAAATTGGTAGAGGGATACAGCAATACCTCGATATTCCGCACGGTTGCCTTTATCGGTGACAGTATGTCATCGGGTGAATTTGAGACCTGTGACGAAAACGGACAGCACGGCTGGTACGATATGTATGAATATTCCTGGGGACAGTTTATTGCACGCAAGAACGGCTTTAAGGCGTATAACTTTTCCGGCGGCGGAATGACCGCACAGCAATATATAGAAAGCTCCGCCGAAGACAGAGGCTGGTGGGATAAGGAAAAGGCGTGTCAGGCATACGTTATTGCTCTTGGGGTAAACGATCTTGTCAGCCCGAAAAAGATAGAGCTCGGCTCTGTAAAGGACATCGATCCCAACGACTACAAAAATAACAAGCATACCGTTGCAGGCTACTATGCACAGATAATCGCCCGTTATAAGGAAATAAGTCCCGATGCAAAGTTTTTCTTCGTGACCTTCCCCGAGATACATCTTGACTGGCATAACGAAATCGCAAGAAATCACGCGGCTATGCTTTATGATCTTGCCGAATACTACGAAAATTGCTATGTTTTAGATATCTACGAATACGGTCCTAAGTACGACGAGAAGTTTAATGAACATTTCTTCCTTCTCGGACATATGAATCCCATGGGATATATCTTCACCGCAAAGATAATAGATTCTTATATAGATTATATAATTCGCCACAACCCCAAGGATTTTGAAAATATCGGCTTTGTTACCAAGGGTATCAAGTATAAATAACGGAGAGAATTATGAAAAAGCTTGATAAATCTTTACTTAAAGAAAATATTGAAAAAAGAATAAACGACGATATCGCCTCAGGTAGAGTCGGCGGCTGCTCCTGCGTAGTTGTGCAGGAGGGTGAGGTTATGTACGAGGGCTTCTTCGGCAACAAGGAGATAGGAATTGATGTAGACGAAAAGACTATCTTCCGTCTTGCCTCCATGACCAAGCCCATAACTGCCGTCGCAACCCTTATTTGTATAGACAGAGGACTTCTCAGCCTTGACACCAAGGTGTCCGAGTACGTTCCCGGCTTCAAGAGTATGAAGATAGGCAAGATGGTAGACGGTGAGCTTGAGATAGTAGGGGATGCCGAAAAGGAGATAACAGTTCTTCATCTTCTTACACATACCAGCGGTCTTGGCAGCGGTGAGGTAGGTAACTACGCCCTTTCAAAGATGAGAAGAGAAGTTGAGCATTCCTGTCTTAAAGAAGCTGTTGAGCATTATTCCCGCTCCGCTCTTGACTTTGAGCCTTTTTCAACCCAGTTCTACTCCGCACTTTTCGGCTTTGATGTTCTTGCAAGACTGGTAGAAATAGTGTCGGGTATGCCTTACAACGAATTTATAGATAAAGAGATCTGTCAGCCCCTCGGTATGTATGAGACTACCTTTACTCCCACCGAGGAGCAGAGAGCAAGGGTTACACCCATGCACGACTATACAGGCGGCAAGGCTATTGCCGTTGACTTCCCCTACGGCGGTATGTTCGAGGGTCTGCCCCTGACCTACTATATGGGTGGCGCGGCGCTGTGCAGCAGCCACCGTGACTATATCAAGTTTGCTACGATGCTTCTTAACAAGGGTGAATATAACGGTGTGCGTATACTCTCCGAGGAGATCGTAGAGCAGATGTCAACACCCCACGTTCCCCACGAGATAATGCCCTACAGCGAAAGATGGGGTCTTGGAGTACGTGTTATCGTAAACGAGGACTACAAGCGTCTGCCTGTGGGCAGCTACGGCTGGAGCGGTGCATACGGTACTCACTTCTGGATAGATCCCGAAAACAAGATAATCGGTATCTATCTCAAAAACTCCCGCTTTGACGGAGGCTCGGGTGCCGAGACCGCCGCTCACTTTGAAGAGGACGTTACACATAGCTTCGCTATGTAATGCAGAATGCAGAATGCAAAATGCAGAATTATGGAGGCATTTTGACCTTTGGGTCAAAATGCTTCTTCTTTATTTTCGTTTCGCTTCAGCGGAACATATCGCTCCCGAAGGGAATATAGCTCTGTAAAGAATATCGCATCCGAAGGATATATCGTATCACCGAAGATGAAATTTTTGTTTTTTTAAAAAAAACTCTTGACAAATTTCTCCTTTTAAGTTATTATATAACCCGTGGTTAGCATATGCTAACTTATATGACGAAATATGGAGGAATCCGATGAATACGTTAAAGGATGTCAAGGTCGGAAAGAGTTGTAGGGTTCTCAAGGTTCACGGAGAAGGCGCGCTTCGCCGCCGTATTATGGATATGGGCATTACAAAGGGTGTTGAGATCTATATCCGTAAGGTTGCACCTCTGGGTGATCCCTTGGAGCTGTCGGTAAGAGGATACGAGCTTTCTATCCGCAAGTCCGAGGCTGAAAAAATAGAGGTACAATAATTTTATAGAAATAAGTTAGCATATGCTAACTTAAAGGAGAAGCAAATTAATGGCAGAAATCAAGATAGCTCTGGCAGGCAACCCCAACAGCGGTAAGACGGCGCTGTTCAATGCCCTGACAGGCTCTAACCAGTTTGTGGGAAACTGGCCCGGTGTAACCGTGGAAAAGAAGGAAGGCAGGCTCAAAAAGGCTGACGGTGTTACCGTAGTTGACCTTCCCGGTATATATTCCCTTTCCCCCTATACTCCCGAGGAGATAGTGGCGAGAAACTTCCTTGTAGGGGAGCGTCCCGATGTAATACTTAATCTGGTGGACGGTACCAACCTTGAGCGTAACCTCTACCTCACTACCCAGCTTATAGAGCTTGGTATACCCGTGGTTATTGCCATCAATATGATGGACATCGTCAACAAGCGAGGCGACCGTATAGATATAGAAAAGCTTTCAAGTGAGCTTGGCTGTAAGATAGTTGAGATCTCCGCACTTAAGGAGACGGGACTTACCGAGGCAGCGGATGCTGCGATAGTTGCGGCAGGCAGAGGAGTGACGGGCTATCAGCCCTTTTTCAGCGGTATCGTAGAGCACGCTCTTGCTCATATCGAGGAGGCTTGCGTTCACGAGAGACCTCAGTCCCAGCAGAGATGGTATTCGATCAAGATCTTTGAGCGTGACCAAAAGGTACTTGAGGAATTAAAACTTGATGAGCGGATTCTCGAACATATAGAGGCAGATATAACCGCCGTAGAAAATAAGCTTGAAGATGATGCGGAGAGCATCATCATAAACGAGCGTTATCTCTATATCGAGGATCTGGTAAGCCGTTGCTATACCAAGAAGAACAAGGGCAGACTGTCCACCTCGGATAAGATAGACCGCATCCTTACCAACCGTATTCTTGCGCTCCCTATCTTTGCGGTGATAATGTTCCTTGTATATTATATTTCGGTTTCTACCGTAGGCACCTGGACTACCGACTGGGTAAACGACGGGCTTTTTGGCGATAGTTGGAGCTTCTTCGGTCTTAATGTTCCCGGTATCCCCGTGATAATAGAGAATATCCTTCCTGCCAACTGTCCCGTGTGGCTTCACAGCCTTATTATCGACGGTATCGTTGCAGGCGTTGGCGGTGTCCTCGGCTTCGTACCTCAGATGCTGGTGCTGTTCCTTATGCTCAGTTTCCTTGAAGCCTGCGGATACATGTCCCGTATTGCATTCTTTATGGATAAGATATTCCGTAAGTTCGGTCTGTCCGGCAAATCCTTTATTCCGATCCTTGTAGGCACGGGCTGCGGCGTTCCCGGTATCATGGCATCCCGTACTATTGAAAACGAAAACGACCGCCGTATGACGGTCATCACAACCACCTTTATCCCCTGCGGAGCAAAGCTGCCTATCATCGCACTTATTGCGGCACAGCTCTTCGGCGGTGCGTGGTGGGTTGCACCCAGCGCATATTTTATCGGTATTGCGGCAATCGTTATATCAGGTATAATGCTCAAGAAGACCAAGCTCTTTGCGGGCAAGCCCTCTCCATTCGTTATGGAGCTTCCCGCATATCATATGCCTACCTTCGGTAACGTAATGCGTGCTACCTGGGAGCGCGGCTGGTCCTTTATCAAGAAGGCGGGAACGGTCATCCTTCTTTCCACCATCGTTATCTGGACGCTTTCTAAGTTCGGTACAAACGAAGCGGGCTTTGGCTTTGCGGTAGATATGGAACTTTCGGACAGCGTGCTCGGCATGATAGGAAACGCAGTTGCGTGGATCTTTGCACCCCTTGGCTTCGGTGCACCCGAGGCTGCGGTGGCGACCGTGATGGGCCTTATGGCAAAGGAAGAGGTTGTAGCGGTATTTGAGGTCCTTAACTTCAACGGTCTTACCCCTCTTGCAGGTTATTCCTTCCTCGTATTCAACCTTCTCTGTGCACCCTGCTTTGCGGCAATGGGAGCTATCGCCCGTGAGATGAACAGCTCTAAGTGGACTGCCTTTGCTATCAGCTATCAGTGTGCTTTTGCATATGCGGTATCCCTTATGATATACCAGATAGGTGCGGCGTTCACAGGCGGACTTAGTATAATCGGTCTTATTGCGGCACTTGCGGTAATGGCGTTAATGCTCTTTATGATAATAAGAAAGGGTAAGAAAGCATGAGTTGGATAATTGACAATATAGGCAATATCGCTATCATAGCAGTTCTCTGTCTTATTGTCGTTCTTATCGTCGTAAAGATGATAAGAAACCGCAAAAAGGGCAAGAGCGGCTGCTCCTGCGGATGTGGCGGCTGTGCTATGAAGGATATTTGTCACAATAAATAGTGTTTATCGGTTGACAAGAGCCCCGATTTGTAGTATCATATATATTAACAGATAATTAATTACAGAAAGGGAGATATAGTATGAGAGACGCAGCGGCAACCGTAAACGGCGAGTACCTTATGTACTGCGACAAGCCCTTTGTACGTCAGAACAACACGATCTGCTATGGCGACATGACAGACGATTATGT
This sequence comes from Eubacteriales bacterium, assembly GCA_045578685.1. Lineage (GTDB taxonomy): Bacteria > Bacillota > Clostridia > Oscillospirales > CAG-272 > RGIG7300. The sequence goes on along the minus strand of JAZNKU010000380.1, from coordinate 1,997 downwards.
ATTATTTATGATGATCCTGACCAACAAGACAGTAGAGGGGGCAGGCGGCAAGAAGGTAGAGATACCCGATCAGATCCTGGTTCAGGTGCTGTCCACCGATATGTCAAAGAAGCCCAGCGACCGTGTGGCAAAGCAGTTCAGTAAGAGCGGTCTTTACGAAGCTATGGATATCGGCCTTATATGGCTTGATAAGCTCAATAAGAAATAATTTCAACGAAAAGGGCATTTTTGCCCTTTTTAGTTTTTTTGGAGGAAATTATGGCAAAGAGAAAAACAAATGCAAACAAAAAGAAGACTTTAATTATTATAATTTCTGCCGTAGCCCTGCTGCTTATAGCGGCTGTTATAACGGTCGTTCTTGTTGTCGGCGGCGAAAAGGATATTCCCGCCCTTGATACCGACGATATCACCACCGATGAGATCGTTACCTCCTTCGTTACCACCGCACCTGTGACCGAGGAACCGGAGCCCGAGCCTGTAGCTCCTTCATATGCTCACGGCAGTGCGTTTGGATTTAAGGCCAAGGGCATGGGCACACAACCTCAGTATATCAATCCTCTTACAGGTCTTGAGGCGACAAAGGATCTTTCAAACACCCGTCCCGTTGCCATCATGATAAACAATATCGAGCAGGCTATGCCCCAGATAGGCATATCAAAAGCGGACCTGCTTTACGAGTGTCTTGCCGAGGGCGGCATCACCCGACTTCTTATGGTTACCCGTGACTATGCGGCCCTTGAGACCGTAGGCTCTGTGCGCAGCTCCAGAGAATATTATATCGACTTTGCTCTCAACCATAACGCTATCTACGTTCACGCAGGCGGCAGCGAAACCGCATATTCCCAGATATATTCCAGAGCTATCGACCATCTTGACGGTGTAAGAGCAGACTCCCGCACAGGCAAGAACGTCAGCGGCACCGTGTTCTACCGCGATCCCGACAGACTTAAGAAGTTTGCATACGAGCATACCCTTGTTACCACAGGCGAGCGTATAGTAAAGGGTATCGAGGCTATGGGCTATTCCACCACACTTAAGGCAGGCTTTGAGGAGCCTATCAAGCCCATCGACTGGGGCTGGAGCGTGGAACTCAACGGCGAGGCTGCTACCCATATCAAGGTGCCTTACCGTTCTAACCGTGTTTCCGAGTACGAGTACGACGCCGCACACGGCAACTACAAGAGATTTCAGTACACCCACAAGGAGCATATCGACGGTGCAACAGGGGAGCAGCTGAGATTTGAGAACATATTTATCCTCAACGTTCCCCACCGTAATACAGGGGATTCCTACGGTCACCTTAATGTAACCACCCAAGGTGAGGGAAGCGGCTGGTATATCACAGGCGGTAAGCGTATCGCCATCAAGTGGGCAAAGCCCTCTCAGGACGAGGCAATGACCCTGACCGATCTTGAGGGCAATCCTATTATCGTAAATCAGGGCAAGACGGTGATAAACATAGTTGATAACGGCGTTTATTCCTCCTTAAGCTTCAACTGATAGTCAATTTATACAGTAAAACCGTCCCGAAGTCAAAAAACTTTGGGACGGTAATTCTTTTCCTTGTAATAATTATGTGATAATATCTGTATATCAAAACAAAAGGAGCTATTATGCAGATATTATCTTATATACTCAGCCTTCTCGGTCTTGCTTCTATGATAATAGCATCCCTTATCAAGGGCAAGAACATGAAGACCATACTTTTATTCGTTTTTCTGGGCAGTATGTTCGTTGCCACAAGCTATGTTTTGACCGACAGTATCAACGGTGCGGTGTCCTGCTATATAGGTGCGGCACAGAGCATCATAAACTATTTCTTTGACAGAAAGAAAAAGCCTCTGCCTAAGTGGCTCATCGCAGTATATGCAGTAGCCTTTGTCGTACTTAACCTTATGACAGGCTTCAGCTGGCTCTGCTTGCTTGCCATCGTAGCATCCCTTACCTTCATACTCTGCATCGGTCAGAAGGTGGGCTCCAAGTACCGCTTCTGGACT
>JAZNKU010000379.1:0-7543 GCA_045578685.1 Eubacteriales bacterium | reverse complement strand
TAACTCACGAAGCTAAGGCAGAAACCTGTACCGAAAAGGGCTGGAAGGCATACGTAACCTGTGCAAGATGTGACTACAGCACCTATGAGGAGATACCTGCAACGGGTCACGGCAGAAAGAGTATTAAAACCGAGCCGGGCGAGGATATGAAGGATCTCGATAACGGAAGATATGCCGACGGTTACTACTATGAGATCATATACTGCGAGTCCTGTAACCACGAGTACAGCAGAGAAAAGGTAATTCTCCATCCTGTAGCACAGAACGTACAGACAGGCAAGCTCTACGCTGAGCTGAACAAAGCACTTGAGGAAGTGTCTTGCGGTGACACAGTAAAGCTCGTCGATGCTGTTACCGTTCACGCGCTTACCGCATTCAAGGCAGGCAAGCTCGACCTTAACGGACATAAGCTTACCGTAGAAGCATCCGTCAGTATGGGTATGAACACTCATATCGTTGACAGCACGGCAGACAACAGCGGTTATCTGGAGGTTATGGAAGGACAGAAGATAAATCCCTCCAACTGCGAGCTTCCCGTATATGACGAAAGTGTATCCGGTTACCGTTTCTACGACGGAATTCTGCTTCAGCAGCTTACACCTGAATTCACCTCCGACAGCACCACGGGCGCAACGTCGGTTACAATTACGTTCAGACATATCATCAAGGACACAGACACTACAGTAGATATTCTTTCAGATGGCGGTAAGGACAATAACCTCCGGTTAGGCCTGGTATTCAACGTATATACCTCTGACAACAAGACAGATCAGATGCTTTACTGGATATGTCAGGATACTCTTGTAAAGAAAATATATACAGAGGGAAGAGCAATTAGGGTAACTCTTACCGGTCTTGAGGATTATGATGAAATCACCATCGGCTCAGTTCTCATATCCAACGGTCTCGGAGTAGAGATGACCGAATATACGGATAAAAACGGAAATATCATATCTACCGTAAATACCTATGATATTTCCACTGGAAAAACACTCACAATATAATTGAGGTCTTTTATGCACTTGATTTGGCTCATACCCCTATGTATAATAGCATTTATATTGCTTTTTTCCTTTGTCTGCTTTATGATAGTATTCTATTCACCCAAACGTAAAGTTTTAGGCGAGGATGAATATGAAATACCCAAAGGCGAGATATATGAGGTCTACCGTGATTATATGGTAGAATGGGCAAAGAAAAGCCGCACTATGCCCCACGAGGATATGTGTATCACATCCTTTGACGGTCTTAAGCTCCGTGGCAGATATTATGAATACTCAAAGGATGCGGTGGTAGAGATACTTTTTCACGGCTACCGTAGCAACGGAGAACGGGACCTTGCGGGAGCTATAGACAGATGCTTTCAGTTAGGCAGAAGCGCGCTTATCGTTGATCAACGGGGAAGCGGCAGAAGTGACGGACACACAATTACCTTCGGTATAAGAGAAAGATATGACTGTCTTAGCTGGGTGGATCATTGTATCAAGCGCTTCGGTAATGATGTTCGTATCAAGATAACAGGCGTTTCAATGGGTGCCGCAACCGTTACTATGGCATCGGGAATGGAATTGCCGAAAAATGTAATAGGTGTCCTTGCAGACTGCGGTTATACCTCACCGAAGGAGATCATACGTAAGGTATTAAAGGATATCAAATTACCCGTGTTTCTTTTCTATCCAATGATAAAGCTGGGGGCTTTGCTCTACGGCAGATTTGATATAGAATCCGCTTCACCCGTAGAAGCAATAAAAAGCTGTAAGATACCTATGCTTATCTTCCACGGTGATAATGATGCCTTTGTGCCTATGTATATGAGCGAACAGCTCTACGAAGCCTGCGGCAGTGACAAAAAGCATATATCTATAATCAAGGGCGCAGGTCATGGACTTGCATTTCCCAAGGACAGGGAAGGATATCTTGATACGGTACGCAGTACATCAAAAAAATGGGGAATATAATTTAATAAAGTAAGGGTAGGTTATTCGTTTTACCCTAATAAAAGGAAAAAGCCTGTAACTTACCTAAGTACAGACTTTTTTTGTTTAATATAAGGAATTTTGTATTACTCATTCGTATAATTAGTGAAGGGGTCGAAAACGATCCCACAGGAGGAAAAACTATGGATAACGGTGCAAGTAGCTACCGCCGTTTTCTTGATGGTGACGAGGCCGCCTTTGACGATATAATGAAGGAGTATTTTTACGGACTTGTATTCTTTGTCAAGTGCTATGTACATGACGTTCATGCGGCAGAGGATATTGCTGTAGATACCTTTTCCGAGCTTATAGTCCGTAAGCACAGGTATAACTTCAAGATAACTCTTAAGACCTATCTGTATATGATAGGCAGAAGCCGCGCTCTTGACTATATAAGACACCGAAAGGTAATAGAGCTGACCGAGCTGTCCGAGGTGATGGAAACGGCTGATAACGGCATTTCCCTTGAAGAGTTAGTTCTCACCGAGGAACGTAAACGTATAGTACATAAGGCTATTGCATCTCTGCCTAAGGATATGGGCATTGCGGTGCATCTCATATATTTTGAGGATATGAGCTATGCTGACGCCGCAAGGGTAATGAAAAAGACACCGAAGCAGGTGGACAATCTCTTATATCGTGCAAAGAAAGAGCTTCGCGCTATTCTCGGAGAGGATGGTGAGCAGTTGTTATGAAAGAGTTAAATGAATATAAAAAAGAAATATTTACAAGGAGTGCCGAGAGGATAAAGAAACGCAAAAGGACGTTTATCCGTAACTCTCTTGTCTGTGTGATTCTTTGCTTTGTATTGGGTATAGGGTCATTTATCGTGATACCTCCCATATTTTCGGTAAACGAGGATACCGCTACGGTTGAGGAGGATGATGTTATCCGAGACGATGCTGACGGAGCGGAGGCGGTAACACCTGATACCGTTTATACATCTGTCGAGGTGTCAGGTTTGACAGAAACCGAGGATGCGAAGCTTGTTACACGCGAACTGTATAAGATAGCACAGCTCGAAGAATTTATAACCGACGCCTTTGCAGACGAATATCCGAATTATGATATCAGCAAATGTCCCGAACACCCTGAGCTCCTTGATGAGTCTCACATTGATTACAGTCAAAGCGAAAACGTAACCGAAAATGAAGATCATATTACACTTACATTAACGACAAGGGACGGTTATAAGAAAACTTTAGAAATTAAGGATTCTGTTCTTATCGACCCTGAGCTTAATGTGGATATAACCTTGACGGAAACGAGGCTTGAAGAACTGAAAGCGATTCTCGGTTTGAGTGATTGAGAAGGGAGAGAGTAAAATGAAAAAGAAAGGCTGGCTATGGCTATGCCTGTTTGTCGCAGTAGCCGTTATATTATGTGTAATTGCCTTTTCGGTATTTTCATACGTTATGAGTCAACGCGGATACAGCGTTTCCGTGGGCAGGTTCTATCAGCTGAATGATACTGTGTACCTTATAGATGATGAGGATATGGCAACGATCCTATACGACAGTACCGAAAGTAAAAAGCTATTTGACAAATATAAAAACGGGGACAGACTTTTACTGGTTCACGGTGGTGTTGAAACGAGCTATCCGGCATTTACTGACGGGTATTTTGCCATCAGACTAAGATCGGGAGACGGAAGTTATAAGCCTGAAGACAGTATATTGGGTATGGTACAGATAACAGAAGAAGAACGGGATATTGAATTCACGGCAGAATACGCCCGGACGGGAGGATATGTCGAGGGTAATGCATATCCGATAGTTCATATTATCAACTCTTTTGAAGCTCTGAATTCTTATTACGAAGAAAACAAAAGTGTATATTCTTTCGGTAGATCAGATAAGAGCTACACGGATACGGTAGCTGGTTTTCTTGACGCATATGACAATTACGGTGAGGAGTTTTTTGATGATAAGGCCCTTATATTTGTTATACTTGAGGAGGGCAGCGGCTCAATACAGCATAACGTGGAGTATGTAACAAAAGGTTCCGACGGAGTTTTGAATATAGGTATAGAGCCGATAGTTCCCGAGGCTTGTACCGATGATATGGCGCTGTGGCATATTATGGTTGCCGTAGACAAGGACGAACTTCCTAAGAACGAGGACGGTATCGTTATATTTTATAACGGAGAGGAGATGACGCGTCAAAGCTTTGATTTTTCTATTACTTGGAACACCTACGGTATCAGCTCGTACGACAGCAAGAGCGCTACTCTGATAAAGACAAAGGATGCCACAAGACCCGAGGATTATATAACGACCTGTTATCTTTCGAGGGAGCAGATGAAGAATATCCGAAATATCATAGAGGAGCTTGATATTACAAGCTATCCCGATGAATATAATCCCCACGGCAAGGGTGTTTCAATTCCTTATATGACATTGGAATTATCGGTTGTAACGGAGAGCTTCAGTAAAACCGTAACCGTGCCTGAAACAGTATTGTCATACAAGACAGAGGATGCGGAGGGGCAACGATTCTTGAGTGCTTTTGCCGCAATAACAGATATACTTACCAATACCGATGAATGGAAGGCTCTGCCCGATTACGAATTTTATTATGATTGAGAGGAGGCTGTAAAATGAAAACGAGGATATGGATATCTATAACTACAGTATTTGTATTACTTGCCGTATTGTTTACTCCCATACCTAAAGGCAGTTATGACGACGGCGGAACGAGAGAATATGTCGCTCTTACCTATAAGATAATCGACTGGAACAGGATAATTTCGGCAGATGAAATATATCAAAAGACACGGATATATTTTGGTACAGACCGTAACAAGACTATTGACGAGTTATGGGAGCTTGAATATGAAGCGAAGGATTTACAAAGCTCTTATATACATGAATATACCAATACCTTGTACGAATTTCTCGCCGTTATAGTAGAGTATAACGGCAACCTTGTGGTTGTCGAACCTCTTGAGGGCGAAGAAGAACGTAATTCTTGTAGCCGTATATCCTTTTCGGTAGGTGAGCTTGAGGACATCGAACCCTGTGTGGGCGATACGGTACGGGTGTATTATACAGGTGGTATAATGGAGACCTATCCTGCACAGATAAATGCAAGTTCTTGGGAGCATTACAATTTGGAGCCTTACTTTGACGTGTCAAACGGCTATGATATAGTTGATGAAAAACCTGTAATATATCTTTATCCAGAAAGTGTAACCGAGGTATCGGTCAAATTAAAGCTTGACGGAGAGCTGACCTGCACATATCCAAAATACGAAAGTGGTTGGAATGTAACGGCATCCCCCGACGGAACATTGACCGATGCAGAGGGTCAGAGCTATAACTATCTCTATTGGGAGGGTATAACAAACGTCGAATACGATCTTTCAAAGGGCTTTTGCATAAAGGGAGAGGACACAGCCGATTTTCTTGAAGATGCACTTGAAAAGCTCGGTCTTAACCGCCGAGAGGCAAACGAATTTATAGTATATTGGCTGCCTCTGATGGAACATAATCCTTATAATGTGATCTCATTCCAGACTGATATATATACCGATGCCGCAAAGCTTACGGTGACTCCCGAACCCAATACATTGATTCGTGTATTTATGGCATGGCAGGGAACTGACGAATATATTTCTCTGCCTGAACAGGAGTTTACCGCTCCGAGTCGTAAAGGCTTCACCGTCGTGGAGTGGGGCGGAGCGGAAGTTAAATAGTAAAAGTCCCGAAATTTCGGGACTTTTACTATTTCCTTACCTTCGCAAGATTGATCTTATATATTTCTTCTGTAGCCAAGGACAGCTTTGTTACCACGTTTTCTTTATCGGGATAACAGTAGAAGGAATCGCTCTCGGTGGATATATCCACACAGTCATATGGCTTGATGTGAGGGAAATCATACTCCACGTGGAGGCTGTTTGATTGCAGGGGTGTACGTTGGATACGGTAGTTCTCACCGTTATAATACCCCTCAAGTACAAATCCGTTTTCGGGATCGTGGGTGAGCTTTGCATTACCCAAAGGAATAAAGCGCCAGCAATGAGGCATAGAATGAACGTCTACCTCGCATTCAAAACGGTATCTGCCTTCTTCTATTTCGCGGCGCACTTCACTGCGTTCCCATCTGAACCAATCGGGAATATGTGAAAACTCGGTATCACCCTCAATGGCTGTAAGAGAACCGTCCTCCTTCTGGTGCCAGTGTTTGCTGCATTTTTTACAGAATATCTCGGTCCCCTTGCTGTCCATCTCCGACTCTGCCATACAGTGAGGACACTTGTACAGGATCTTGTGCAAGCCTTCGGCACGGTAGGGCTCGGTTATGAGGATCCCGTTATCCTTCTGATATTTGTATTCGTCGTATTCAAAGGCTTCTCTTATCTTAGCATTTATCTCCTCTGTAGACAACGATGCCACGTCCTCTGCGGTCAATATCTGAGTAAGGGTAGTATGGAGCGGGACTTTTCTCTTTTTCTTTACGTTCCACACGGGTGAATGGAGATAATTGCCTCGGTGCAGAGCTACAACAACGGGCACCTTACTTCTCTTGACAAGCATACCTACCGAGTCGGGCAGATAGGAGGTTATACCGCACTGGCTGTATCTTGCCTCGGGGTACATGGTAAGCACGTCCCCTCGCTCAAGAACCTTCTTTATAGAACGTAAAAGGAACATATCGTTGGTAAACTTACGGGTACATATCGCACCTATCCACTCCATAAGCCATGGACGCATATAATAACCGTCGATGTTTACTACGTTGTTCATACGCTGAGGATAAGTACCCTCGGCTACCAGCTCAAAGTCGATAAATGCCTGATGGTTAGAAAGCAGAAAATACGGAGGCTTAAGACCTTCCATATTGATACGCTCAACCTTACGCTTTTTGCCGATAAGCATTATTTTTGAAAGAACCCAGATCAGCCAGGTCAGGTAGATAGGCTGTCTTATGGGATATTTTGCGGTTTTATAGAATTTCGGATGTTTATAATTAATGTTCATAATATCGTTCCTTAGATGTAGTCAAGTCATTATACTACATGTTTTTGTAAAAAACAAGTCCAAATTTATCTTGAAATAAGATATAAAAGGGTATATAATGTAATTATTGTATACGAAAGGATATATTTCTATGAAGGTTACCTTAAAGAATCTTACAAAAGAATTTCCCTCAAGAAATAAAAAGAAGCCACAGCCCGTTGTGGCGGTAAATGATTTCAGCCTCGAGATAGGTGACGGTATGCTTATTGCACTCCTCGGTCCCTCGGGTTGCGGCAAGTCAACGACTTTAAACCTGCTTTCGGGCTTGCTTAAGCCTACAAAGGGTGAAATATATTTCGGCGAAGATGATGTTACCAACCATCCTGCCGAGAACAGAGGTGTTGGCCTGGTTTTTCAGAACTATGCACTATATCCTCATCTGACCGTAAAGCAGAACATCACCTTTCCATTGGAAAACCGCCGCGGTAAGGACAAGCTCAGCAAGTCCGAGATGTCCTGTATGGCAGAGGAGACCGCAAAGCTGGTGCAGATAGAAGAACTTCTTGACCGTAAGCCTTCCGAGCTCTCAGGCGGTCAGCAACAGAG
>JAZNKU010000378.1:0-15433 GCA_045578685.1 Eubacteriales bacterium | reverse complement strand
TTATGTTTCATATTAATGTGTACTATAAGGGAGAATAGTATGAAAAACCGCAAAGCAGGTTACAAAAGAAAAAATCAGAAATTCAAATCCTTACTTATTGCCTATATTCTTTTGAAATATAAATCAGGGGACGGTTCTGTGATTTGCAAAAACTAATGAAATGTCAAGGGATTTTTTGACTAGTATTCAGAAACAACGGGTCTTATGTTGCTGTAACAACCCGCAGGCTAAGTATGACTGCCCGGTTGCAGTTGCTATCGAAGAGAGCAATAAGTAATTAGATTCACAACAAAAAGCTATCACGAAATTTTCGTGATAGCTTTTTTACCTTTTCGCGTTCCGAAGGAACATATCGCATCGAAGATATATCGCTCCCAAAGGGAATATCGCATCCGAAGGATATATCGCTTCACCGAAGGTGAATGTGGCGACTTGCTTAACACATAGAACCGTCCTCTGTGTCAAAGGGCAATTATATAACGGTGTATTATAACATACCTTCAAAAATCAGGTCCAAATCTTCCTTGCTTGTAGGTAATGCTTCTAAGGTTTGGTTATCTATTGCCGTCAACATTGTATTTTCTTTTTCTTTAAGTCTGTCATAAACTGCTTGATCCATAGACCAATTACCGTCTTCGGTATGATAAAAGCTTTGCAGATAATAATACTGTGTATATTGATTCTCCGGCAAACCGAGTCTATGAATTCTATCCTTGGATTGTAAAAGATGAACAAGATTGTAGCTATATTCAAAATATACAGCGTCATGACAAACCGAGTGTAATGAAACCGATTCAGCCAAAGTATGCGGATTGGTTAATAATACATCTATATTGCCGCAACGGAAATCATTGAGTATTTGCATGCGCTCTTCCAATGTGATTTCTCCATACACACAGCGGCAGCGTATTCCCCGTGCCGTAAGTTCCTGTGATAAAGCAGTTATAGAATCGACAAAAATGCACCATATTATCGAAGTTTTCCCTTGCGATACCAAATCACATACAAGATTGACACAAGCGGTAAATTTGCTTGTTTGTTCTATACTTTTTATAAGATTTGTTACCTCTGAGGATAAATCAACATAATCGACCTCTTCTACATCAAGACTGTCATCCAACAAATACTTGAAATCATAAAGAGACAGAGATTTTAAAAGCAAGTGCGGATTGCTCTCCAGCTGCAAAATGCGTATAAATAACGGCAATTTATTCTTTCGATATTTCATTTTAAGGATATCATACAACTGTTTTTCTTCGTCGGTCGATGCTACCTGTATGAATACATCCTGATTTGCTGCCGGAACCCCCAACATCTCTTTTGTTGTTCTGCAAAAAAACGGTCTTAGCTTATCATTAATTTGTTCTTTTTGAGCTTCATTGGGATTACGAAGCATGGTTGTAGAAAATCCAAAGAATTCGTCATATTCATCGGGATAAAGAATATGCAAAAGATTATATATATCTATATATGAGTTAGGTATGGGTGTACCTGTCATTGCTATAACATGACAGGCATTTTCGGAAAGCTTGAGCGAGTTGACCGCATACTCACCGTTAATTCTTTTCACTTTATGAACTTCATCAAACACTAAAAGCGTGTTAGCATCTACCAAAGAATATAACGCCTCATATAAGGATCCGACCGCCTCATAGTTGACAAGTATAAGATTACAGCTTCCGCTGTCATGCTGAAGTGCAGCTCTTCGTTGGGAAAGGCTTTTATATTCGAGTGAATGTATGTTTAAAACAGACAATTCCTCAATACCTTTAAAACATACCTCAAACTCGTCCATCCATGAGCCAAATGCGTTTTTTGGGCATATAACAACTATCCGCTTTATTCCTTTGGTATGTTTTAAATAACTATAAACTCCAAGAACGGAGGCTGTTTTACCCGAACCCGGCACAGAAAAATTTGCGGATTTTTTCATAGAATACATAAAGAATGAATCCCACATTTGCATATCGCGAAGTTTTCTTGACATACATGAATCCACAACTGCTTTATATGATGTATAAATAGGCATTAGCTTTTCATCATGCTTGATTATTTCTGTACCTAAACGAGCTCTGCGATCTATAAACAATTCTCTTGTTGAAATATATTCTTTAAGATCTTTTCCGACAACAAGGCTAAAGCCTTTAATTCCGCTTTCCCGTTCCAGGCGTTGGAGTATGCGTTTATAATCAATATATGTAAGCGACGACTTAAATCTGATAAATCCGGAAAAGCTTTCATATACATAACGCCTTAAAAACAGCTTGTATATTGCCGCCATACAAAAAGAAGCATAATCTTCTTCCGGAATTCTTAAAAACAAGACGCCATCATAATCAAGATAATACATTAAATCAAATTCTCTCTTAACTCGTCAATAACAGTCTGTAAAATGTTGAGTTGGCGTTCTAAACGCTGAAGCTCGCTGTCGTTAAGCTTGGCAAGAATATTTGTATCGATATCGGATACAAAATTAGTTGCTTTTTCCAGCAGTTGAATCGGTCTGTTTCTTGTTTCATTTTTCTTTACTTTTACAAGATGCTTTTCTACAGAGCGCTCCAAATTGCCCGAATGATCTTTGTCAGCCCGAATGACATCTCTGATTGTTTCGGAATTTACCGTCTCTACCGATGCCAGCTTTTCTACGGTTGTTTCGGCAAATCCCATTTGTTCGGCAAGAAACTCATCTTGATGTTCACTTCCGATAATAGATTTAAAGCTGCGGATAAATCTTGTCATATCACCGGCGGGACGCATTAAAATATTATTAAAAATACTGATCTTAAGGTCTTCGATTTCATCCTCATTAGAACATTTTTTCAGTAATTTTTGCAACTCTTCAAGGGGATAATACGCCTGCAAGTCACGAGCTACATAGAATTGCTTTGGCGCGTTTATGAACTCCAAAAACTCTATCATAAGATTTGCAAGCTCCATATTTTGTTTTACTTCTGATTCGCGGGTATTGGTGCTTGCGGCATACTCGGATACAGACAGTAATTTTGTTTCAATGAGGTCGGTGTATATGCCGACAAGTCTGTCAATAGGATTATAATCGACCTTGCTTTCTTCACCGTGCTGGATAGAAAGCTCTAACATTTTGATCTGTTTAGCACTATTACCCAATGTACGGTCAAGAATTACAGTTTCAAAATATCCGTATTTAATATTCTGACGGTTAAGCTGTCTGAGACAGGTAAACCGTCTGTTTCCGTCAATGATACGGCCGTCTGCAAGAACTACACCGGCTTCTCTTTGATCAAAAAGCTCAATGTTATTTTTTGTTTTCTTTATGGCATCGGGATTACTTTCAACAATAAACGATTCAATAATTCCGTTATATGCCTCCTTATCAGCAGGATCCGGTGCTTTGCCGTTATTTTCGTGTTTATATTTACTGATCCATGTGGCAATACGGTCATTTTGATCATTGTAAAACAGACAGTCAAGCTTTACCTTGTATACAGGATAAGCCTTTGTAAGTCCGTCTATAGTGAGCTTGCGAGTCATAGCAGTTCTTACAACTACTTGATTTTCAATCCCTTCAGTAAGTAAATTCATTTTTATATCTCCTCAAAATATGTATCATAGTCTTCGTACACGGTATCCATAATAGAATCGTAATATGTACCGCTTTCAGCAATAAATTCTTTTAATTTATAAGTTTCTATTCCTAATCCATAATGCTCGGTTAGCAATTCATACAGATCATAAAAATCTATCTTGTGATAACGGAAAACTATATCTCTTATCATATCTCCCATTGTAACAACCTGTCGGCCTCTGCGGAACACACGACAGCCGCCGGACCTACGGTAAGAAAAGTTTTCTTTATCTTCGGCAAGAACAGAGGAATAAAACCAATCCTCAAACCCATATTCTTCAAGCGAATGATTGAAGCCTCTTTTTCTTAAAGATTCTATAGTAAAGTATTCACCCTCCGAAACAAAGAGAGCAACCTTATTACAATAGTCTTCAAGATCGGAAATGTTTATACCCGATTGATTGAGGCGCCGTATATTAATATACTGCTTAGGCTTGAATTCAATTATTGTACGTTCTGCTTTGAGCTTTATCAGTAATGACGAGTATGCACCTATGTTTGTCATTTCTGACATATATTCATGACACACTATATCATCGTGAGTAAGCTTTTCTTCAAAAAATTCAATGGCAGACGAATATGCAGAGGATATTATATAACCGGAATAAACCTTGAAGCCGAGCTGCTTTAGATTCGGCGGATTAATAAGCTTAGGATCTGAATCGGGAAGCTCCCGTTTGTAAATTCGCATAACATCTGACATTACATAGAAGCTTTCCGTCAGGCTTGCCTTTAGTATATTGAATTGTTCATCGTCAAGCTTAGGAGAATCTACCGTATAAACACCTTGATGAAAATAAGGATCTAAACAGTTAAATGCCGTTCCGATAAGTGTCGCTGCTCTGAAACCGTATTCTTCTTCATAGTGGTGAGCTAACTCCTCTCGTGAAATAGGGGCATACCTAAGCAAGAAATCATATACCTGTTTTTCTCTGTTTGTATCTCCTATCTTAAGTGTAGGCATTTTTCCAAATGTTATATCTTTTAAAATACTGTACTTGCTATGTATTTTTTTAAGCAGATTATGCAATTCGTTTTCATCATGTATATCATATTCTTCCATGAGTTCAAAATTTTCTCTGAAGAGCTTCAATGCGGAAATTTCAACATCCTTGTAACGAGAAAGCTCAAAAGCAGATAAAAGCGAAGTATAATCCTTTGAAAAAATATTATAATATCTGAATTTATTACCCCTGCTCCAAAGAACCGTATCGGATTCGCTGAGGGTGTTTGCCATCGTTGCGGGTATAAGTATATGCAGCTTTTCGTTATCGGCTAAGCCTATATTATCAATCCAAGAATTATAGGCTTGTACAAACTCTGAATACTCTGTCTTTTGTGTGCAGACTGTTTTTATATAGTGCATAACAAGAGCTTGCCGTGATCGCTCCACCCGTATTCCGTCAAGTGAAATATATTGCCGATATATAGCTGCTTCAATGCGTTTTTTATCAGCTTGATCAATTAAAGGATCATTAAAGATCTCATTAATCGGTTTTCTTTCCTTTACATTGATGCTACATATATGCGACAGATAAAATATACATCCATTATCCCAACCAAAGGCAAACGACAAATCATTAACTTCAATGTTATAATTTTCAAGATAATAAAGATACTTATCTTCATTTAAGGTTATATTGTCTGTGCTTTTTAATTTTGACAAACGGCGGATAGCTTTACTTTCGATCTGTCTTATCCTTTCACGAGTAATCCCAAAAGATATTGCAATATCTTCGAGGGTTTCGCCGTTTATTCTTCGAAGTATGGTTTCGAGCTCTCTATCGTTAAGGTTGTTATTCGCATACTCTAAAAAAGTAGGATATAAGCGTTTTACAACCTCTTCGTTTACTGTGATTTTTCGTTCGGCTTCAAGTGCAATGAGAATTTCATTGACTATAGTTGTATTTCGAAGGTGAAACGGGATTTCTGAAAACAAAGAAGACAAGGTTTTTTCTTTTTTGCCGATGAGTTCAAGAATTCTGTCCGTACAAATTTTTCTGATATCTTCATTTTCATAACAATACCAAATCACTGCTTCTAAATCCATATCAGGATGGTCAGAGTTTATTCTTATAATTTCTCTTAAAATGTGAGAAGCAAATTGACCGTAGAATGTTTTGATTTCATCATAAATCGGGCATGATTCTGTAGCTTGAGAATAATCAAAATCCGAGGTATCAAGTCGGGGAACAAAAAGTATTTTGATATTCTGCACCTTTTTTATAATGTCGGATACAGTATTAAGCCCCACACTATTCAATGACCGAATCCGGGCTTCGGTCAACCCGATAAGCTGAGATTGATAAAAAATATCAGCCTTTCTCAAAGCATTTATCGCTCTGTTTGATAAACCGCTCTGTTCAATTTTTGCATCCTCCAAAACAGAACAATTATAGGTCAAATATACAGTGTCAGAAGCATCTTTGGGCTTTGGTGCTCCGTTTGTGTCAATATTTGCGATGATCTTAGCTTCACCGTTTTCCAGTTGCTCTATAACCCCAAGAACCTCTATTACACTTAAATTACCCATGTTTTTTATATTAATAAAAGAGTCTCTCGGATATTCAAGCAGATCCTTTACCGTACTTATACCTGTTCTGCGCAGACAGTTGTATGTTCTGTTGGAAAAAGCCAACTCGGATATTTCGGTTTTTTCATATATGTCAAGCATTAACATACCCACCTTCTAATTATTGACATAATTATATCATACTTCCAATTAAAAATCAAATCCATACTGTGATTAATTATAAAAAAGCTGTCTGACAGCTTTTTTACCTTTTCGCGTTCCGAAGGAACATATCGCATCGAAGATATATCGCTCCCAAAGGGAATATCGCATCCGAAGGATATATCGTTTCACCAAAGGTGAATGTGGCGACTTGCTTAACACAGAGGACTGTCCTTTGTATTATGTATTAAATCATAACTGTGCAAAGCTGTTTTCGGATTCGCTACGCATTTCCATCGCTGCAAGGTCGGGGTATTTTTCGTATACCGCCGCCCTTGCCAGCTCCATGTCACTGCGGTCGCTGCGTGAGAGCTTATTGATCTTCTTAAAGCAGTATATATACAGGAATATCATAACGCCGATAAAGACAAGGATGCAGAGTATATTGCTTGTAAAGAGAAGAAAGTCGTAGAGCCCATGGATCAGAACCGGCACCAAAAGGCTGAGTACAAGATATTTCTTGGTGGGGAAAGGATCAGGTGATCCATCATGGTAATTATGCTTGGCTGCGAGTTGGTTTTTGTAAAGATTGGATTTTCTGTTGACATTCCACAGGCTGTAGTAGAAGCCCATGAACACCGCAAAAAACATATGGGCGGGAACGGACAGGAACATTCTTAATATCGCAACACCGATTCCTTCGGAAATAACATAGATAATATTTTCAAAGACCGCAAATCCGAGGGATACGAAAGCTGCATATACAATTCCGTCAAAAAGACTGTTGAAGTGCTTTGAGTTTTTTGTTGCCCAAAGCATAAATACCCATTTGAAAAATTCCTCCACCAGAGCTACTCCTACAAAAGCGTTGAGGAACTGATAGAGATAGTCGGCAGGGGTAATACATTCGGTCATTTCTTCCGTAAAATCAAGCAAACCGGCAAAGCAGGTGTTGAGTATTTCTTCTATTCCCAGCTCAAAAATTGTTGAGGGAATAATAGATAACACACCCATAAATAACAGAAGCATCAGAAGACCTATGGGCTCTTTTTCGCTTCTGTCTTTTTTGTATATAAAAATGCACAGGACGATAGTGGGGGCGATGGTCAAAAGGGCAGTTAACATGATATGTATTTAACCTCCGATATTGTTTTATCGTAAAAATTTTACCAAAACTTCGTTATCATGTCAATACGAATCGAAAATACCGTTGATACTGACTGTTGTCAATTGACAATAGGGACAGAGTGTGATACTATTTAACCGAGTACCAACATACCAAGGAGTAAAAAAATGAAATACGTCTATCTGCGTTTTCCCGGCGGCAAGCCCAAGGCTTTTACAATAAGCTATGATGACGGCTATATCTATGACCTTAAATTAGCCGATATTATAGACCGCCACGGAATAAAATGTACCTTTAATATAGTAAGCAGCACTCTTGACGGCGGCTGGGGTCCCGAGCATATGACAGCGGATGAAATAAAGTCACTTATTGCCCGCGGTCACGAGGTTGCAGTTCACGGTGTGACCCATACCGCAAACGGTCTGCAGAACATAACCATCGGACTCTCTGAATGCTACGAATCACGAAAGGCGATAGAGGAAAAGCTGGGTATCATCTGCCGCGGCTTTGCTTATCCAAACTCGGGTATAAACGATTATACCACCGGTGTCAGCTATGACAAGATCAGAACTTACCTGCAAGACCTCGGCTACAGCTATGCCCGCTCGGATGAAAAGAGCTTTGACTATTTTCTCATCCCTACCGATTGGTATGACTGGCAGCCTACCGTTCATCACGACAGCCGTCACGTGAACGAATATGCGGATATGTTTCTTGATATCAAGCCCGACGGGCAGAACGGCAAGGGAGGACTTCCCCGCCTCTTCCATATCTTCGGACACACAAACGAGTTTGAACGCAAGGGTAACTGGGATCACCTTGAAGCCCTCTGCCAAAAGCTGGGCGGCAAGGACGATATATGGTATGCAACCAACCTTGAGATACACGACTACGTCGAGGATTATCAGAGGTTAAAATTCAACCTTGATCATACCCGTGTTTATAACCCCTCCGCAAGAACGGTATGGGTATATGCAAACGAAAAGACTTTTGCTATCGCTCCGGGTGAGACGGTTGATTTAATATGAAAAAGCTATAGTAAAAAATGATAAAATATTCTCAGAATCTCTCTATGGAGGAAAGTATATGATTATTAAGATTGCCGAGATAGGCAAGCACGAAACTATATCCTTTGCGGCAAAGGAGCTTTGCCGTATCTTAAAGGAGATGGATCCCAATACGGTTTTTGACCACCGCAGATATGACGCCTATGATCCCGCAATGACCGATTTTATCCGGATCGGTATGGGCGAGTGGTGTGAAAGAAGCAACAGAGACAGTATTTATATAGACGTAAACAACGGAGCAGGCATAATAAGCGGTTCAAACGAGTGCAGTGTGCTGATAGCTGTTTACCGTTTTACATATATGCTTGGTGCAAGATTCCTTCGTCCCGGTAAGGACGGTGAAAAGATACCCCAAAAGGAGCTTACCCCCGAGGCACTTACCGCAAAGTTGAGCTATACTCCTTCATATTTTCACCGTGCCATCTGTATCGAGGGCTCTACCTCTACCGAGCATGTTTATAACACCATTGATTGGCTGCCCAAGGTGGGTCTGAGTGGATATTTCGTTCAGTTCTTTACCCCCAACGTGTTCTTCCGCCGTTACTATGGCGCTCATATAGTTGACGCTGACGTTGATGCTATGATGGAGCCTCTTAAGGACGAGATAACAAAGCGTAGCCTTAAGTACCACGCAGTTGGTCACGGTTGGACCTGCGAGGCGTTCAATATCAGCACCACCGGCTGGCTTGAGTTTAAGGGCGAGATCCCCGAGGATATGAAGGATGTCATCGCTATGCTTGACGGCAAGCGTGAACTCTACCACGGTATCCCAGCTAATACCAACCTCTGTTATTCCAACCCCTATGCAAGACAGAAGATAACAGATTGCTTTGTTAATTATTGCAAAAATCACCCCGAGGTAAAGTATCTTCACTTCTGGCTGGCAGACGAGGCAAACAACCAGTGCGAGTGTGAAAACTGCCGTGACACTCTGCCCTCTGACTTCTATGTTATGATGCTAAACGACATCGACCGCAAGCTCACCGAAGCAGGTGTTGACACCAAGGTGGTTTGCCTTATATACAACGAGCTGCTTTATACACCTATCTACGGTAAGCTCAACAACCCCAGCCGCTTCACCCTTATGTTTGCACCCATAACCCGTTCCTACTCTCATTCCTACAGCGAGATAGACCGAGACAAGCCTGTGGAGATAAAGCCTTATATCCGTAACAAGTTTGACGCTCCCACCTCTGTTGAGGAGAACGTGGCGATGCTTGAAGGCTGGAAGGCGCAGAGCTTTTCCGACAGCTTTATCTTTGACTACCACCTTATGTGGGATCATCACACCGACCCCGGTTATTATTACGTAGCAAAGACCCTGCACAGCGATATGGCTAACCTTGATAAATTAGGCCTTGACGGTATGGTAAGCTGTCAGCTCCAGCGTGTGGGTCTGCCTACAGGACTTCCCCAGTATGCTATGGCATCTGCCCTCTGGGACAAAAGCTGTGCTTTTGAGGATGTTTCAAGCGAATATTTCACCGCCGCTTTCGGTATCTACGGCGAGGATGTGGAAAAATATCTCTCCAAGCTCTCCGATCTCTATGATCCCGAGTTTGTAAGACACGAAAAGTCTAAGGATGCCGAGACGGTAATCAGAGACTACACCGAGGCAAAAGAGGTAGTAAAGGGCTTTAAGGAAGAATTCATCGACAAGAATGTATGCTTATCTCCCGACTGGCAGTATCTCGATATCCACGCAAAGCTTTGCACCTATCTTGCCGACGTATATATCAAGATATACGAGGACAAGGTCGAAGAAGCCGAGGCTGTCTTTGAAGAGCTTAAAAAGTATGTTCATGAGGTAAAGCAGGACTGTTACAATGTGCTTGACGAGAAGTTCATTATAGACGATCTTTGGAAGTACTACAGACTGCATATTAAATGATAAATAAGGTTGACATTTACCATATTAACTGATAAAATATACTCAATAAATATTTTCGTTCGGAGGAAATAATAATGTCAGAAAATCAGAACATCCTTGATCAGTTTAAGTTTGATCAGGAAAAGAAAGAGATCGACGTAACCAAAAAGGTTAAGGTAGGTATTATCGGTACCGGTTGGATCGCAGAGGCTCACGCAGGCGTACTTAAGAGATGCCCCGATGTTGAGATAGTTGCTCTTGCAGATATCATCCCCGGTAAGGCACAGGCTTTTGCTGAGAGAAAGAAGCTCCCCGAGGGTATTCACTTCTATAACAGCGGAAACGAGCTTGTAGACAATGAGCCCGACCTTGACGCAGTTTGCGTATGTACATACAACCGCCAGCACGCTCCCTGTACCATCTATGCTCTTGACCACGGTCTGAACGTTCTTCTCGAGAAGCCTATGTGCGTTACTCTCGAAGAGGCAGTTGAGATCTGCCGTGCCGAGAAGAGAAGCGGCAAGATCCTCTCCATCGGATTCCAGCCCCGTTGCGACGAGAACATGAAGATGGTTAAGAAGATCGTACAGTCCGGTGAGCTTGGTCAGGTTTACTACATCCAGACAGGCGGCGGCAGACGCAAGGGTATTCCTACCCCCTTCGGTACCTCCTTTATCGAGGACGAGACCGCAGGTATAGGCGCACTTGCAGATATCGGTTGCTACTCTCTCGATATGGTGCTTAACGCTATCGGTTATCCCAAGCCCGTAACCGTTTCGGGTTATACCTCCAACTTCTTCGGCACCAACCCCGCAACATACCCCAAGCATCCCGAGTATGCAGAGAAGTTCGGCGTTGACGACTTCGGCGCAGGCTTTATCCGTCTTGAGAACGGCGTTATCCTTGACTTCCGTATTGCATGGGATATGCACCTCGACACCCCCGGCGACACCATCATTATGGGTACCAAGGGTAGTATGCGTATTCCCTCCACCGAGTGCTGGAACGGCTCTATCGGCGATCCCCTCAAGATCTACCACGACGTAGCAGGTGAGCCTGTTGTTACCGAGATCCCCATGAAGCACAACGAGGTAGATAACTTCGAGAACAAGATGAGATCCTTCATCGACGCTGTTAAGTACGGCGGTGAGGCTCCTGTTCCTTCTTCCGAGATCCTCTACAACCAGGCTATCATCGACGGTATCGTTCGTTCCGCAAAAGAGGGCAAGGAAGTTACTATTGAAATTCCCGAAATATAATACAAAAACTGTCCGAAAGGACAGTTTTTTGTATTATACACGTTCCGTTATGCGGAACATATCGCGCCTGCTTTAGCAGGCATATCGCTCCTAAAGGGAATATCGCAATTGACCGAAGGTCGATTATATCGCTTTGCCAAAGGCAAACATATTTACGGAAGAATCAAACAATATATACCTCATATTCTTTACATTGTCTTTTACATTCTTCAATTACAAACTTGCTTCCTTTTGAAGCTCCGTTCCAGAAAATCAAAACCTTATCTGCATGCTCTACAATTTGTTTGTTTCTCATTAAAGGTGCGGCTCTGCCGTACCTTTTATATTCAGGTAGAAATTCGATCAGTTTTATGCCGTGACTTTCTGCATATGACCGAACACAACTGTCGATGCCTTTAGCTCCTCCGGAAACAAGACACTCTATTCCGTAAGGTATATACTTATCTAATTCAATTTCAATAGTTCTTGATCCCACAATAGCCAGCTTCATATATCCTCCTAAATCAAAAATATGGGGATTATATCCCCTTAATAAATATGATTATAACCCCCATAATAAGAAATGTCAATGGGGGTGAATATATGATCGTATTTGATAAGCTGTGGGAAACTATGGAGAAAAAGGGTATCAGCACATATACGCTGAGAGAAAAATGCGGAATAGACAGTAAAACCGTCCGCCGTTTACGTGCGAATGACAATATTGAAACAAAAACTCTTAACAAGCTGTGCTCTGTACTTAAGTGTTCGCTTAATGATATCGCTGAATATATTGAGGATTGACTGCACAAAGAAAAAGCAGCTTTTAGGTCTTTAATTAAATAATCACAGAGTGGGCATTTGCTCACTCTGTTTTTCTGTTTAAAAGCGATTTTAAATGTAAATTCGCAAAATTCAGTGAATATTCGCTTTATTCGCTTGACGAAAGCGAATATTCGGTGTATAATATGAATAACATATTATTGGAGGTGTCGCTGTGACATTTGAAACCGAGAATATTGAATTTAAATTACAATTCACAGATGAACTTTACAAAGAAGTGATCGCTTTTGCAAATACGGACGGCGGAGTGATCTATATCGGAATAGATAATGACGGAAATGCCGTAGGAATAGATAACGTGGACGAAAATTATACACGCATTACCAATGGTATTCGAGATGCAATTATGCCTGATGTGACTATGTTCGTAAAATATACCATTCAGGAAAACCGTGTTGTGCGTATCACGGTAGGAGAAGGCTCGTATAAACCCTACTATCTCAAATCCAAGGGGTTGAAGCCAAGTGGGGTATTTGTTCGTCAAGGTACGTCCTCTGTACAGGCATCCTCCGAGCAGATAAGAGCCATGATAAAGGAATCTGACGGAGATACTTTTGAAAGTATGCGTTCTATGGAACAGGAACTAACCTTTAAGAGTGCCAATGAATCATTTAAGCGTTACAATGTCGAATTTTCAAAAACCAAATATCGTGCACTTGGTATCACGACTCAGGCAGAGGAGTTGTATAGCAATCTTGCACTCATTATTTCGGATCAATGCACCCATACCACAAAGGTGGCTGTGTTTGCTGACGAGAAAAACACAAAGTTTCGTGACAGTAAGGAGTTTGGCGGTTCGATCTTCGAGCAGCTTGATAATACTTACGCATATCTTACTCTGTGTAATAAAACCACAGCAACCTTCAAAGGGCTTGAACGTATTGAAAGGGTTGATTATCCCGAGGAAGCCCTGCGAGAAGCATTATTGAATGCTCTGGTCCACCGTGATTATAGTTTCAGCGGTAGCATTATTATCAATGTGAACGACAAAGAAATGGAATTCATTTCGATTGGCGGACTTCTTCCCGGGCTATCACCGGATGATATACGCAGTGGTATTTCACAGCCCAGAAATAAGAATCTTGCTGATATTTTTCACCGTCTTCATTTGATTGAGTCCTACGGCACGGGTATTCGTAAGATCTACAGCCTTTATGCTAACTGTTTGGAACAACCGAGAATTGAGGTAACAACGAACACCTTCAAAATCATTCTGCCTAATATGAATCGTACGACGTCAAATGAAGGTATAACGGTTATGACTACCCAGATGCAAAGGATACTTGATTATATAGAGAAAAACGGCAAGATCACAGATCTTGAGATCCAAGAGCTTCTCGGTCTCAAGAAAACCCGTGCATTTACACTTGCAAAACAAATGCGTGACGCAGGATTGATAAGAGCAGAGGGTCGCGGAAGTGAAAAGAAATATAAAATAGTGTAAAAAACAAGGAGCGCAAATATGAAAAAAAGATTTTTTGCATTGTTACTTGCGGCACTTTTAGGAGTTCAGGGTATAGGCGGATTTACCGTCAATGCCGAAGCGATCCCCGAGGACTGCGAGAGAATAGAGTTTGACAAAAAATACTGGGCAGAGCCGGGTGAGACCTACTGGTACCGCTTTGAGGCTCCCGCACCCAGATGTGTTTTCACTGATATGCAGATAGATGAGGTGGGTGACTGGCTTTACGGCTACGACGTTACCGCTCACCGCTATTATGACGAAAACGGCAACGAGCTTGGCACTATATCCTACACCAATGACCCCGACGTTTCCGAGTGGACCGAGTTTGAGGTGGGCAAGACCTATTATATCAAAGTCACGGCAGACAAAAAGGAAGGTACCTTCTACACCCTTTCTCCCATCAGAGACACCGAGCCTTCAGTTGACAGCGTAAACGAGGGCTACAAGGGCGGCAAGAGCCTTGAGCTGACCGAAGAAAATATAGAAAAGTTCGTTATGGGCAGCACCAATACCAAGTGGGACGTTTATACCGTGACCGAGGAATTTAAGGCAGGAGAGGAAAACGAAATAACCTCTACAGATTTCTTTGTTCTTCCTTACAAGGTGTGCTTTGGTGACTCACGGCTTACCGTAAATATGAGATCTACCGCATATACCGCAATAGACTATACCGCACAGACAAGCTGGGATGTGCTTTCTTCCTTTGTAAAGAAGCCCTATGCAGGCAAGGAAAATATTACAGAGGGTGACTATGTTCAGGCGGCGAACCACTATGCTTATGTGGTTAATGGCAAGTCGGCTACAGCTATCCGTAGCTATAAGGTATACGTGCCCGCAGGCAAGCGCATCAAGTTAGCCGATGACGGCTGCTTCTACGATATGCCGATAAACGAGAGATTTACCGATATTGCGGCAAACGCATGGTACACCGAGGCAATAAGCTGGGCAAGTGAGAGCAAGGTGATGAACGGTATGGGCGAGGACAAGTTCTCTCCCGCAACCGCGCTTACAAGAGCGCAGTTCGTTATGATACTTGCCAATATAGAGGGAGCAGATCTGTCCGCTTATGCAGACAAGCAGAGCTTTACCGACGTTCCTAAAGGAAGATGGTACTCTCCCGCAGTTGAGTGGGCAAAGGAAAAGGGGGTAACAAGCGGTGTATCCGAATCCCGCTTTGCTCCAAACGACAAGGTCACCCGTCAGCAGCTTGCAAGATTCCTTTGTACCTATGCTGAGCTTCGGGGTATAGAAATGCCCGCCGGTGCTGACCTTGGCAGATTTGAAGATGAAAATAAAATTGCAGATTGGGCAAAGGACTCTATGGCAGTAGCAGTTGCCTCGGGGCTTGTAACAGGCATGACCGAGACTACCCTTGCACCCCGTGACAACGCCACAAGAGCGCAGATATCCCTTATCATTAAGCGTTTCTACGAAGGGTACCTTCGTGCGGTAACACCCTCTGTAGATATGGGCAATTACCTTCTTGAGGGAGGCAGTAGCGGCTATACCTTTAACGAGGAGCTGCTTAATCTGGCAGGTAAAGAGG
>JAZNKU010000377.1:0-5114 GCA_045578685.1 Eubacteriales bacterium | reverse complement strand
CTACGACTCGGTAACAGAGATCAAGACTGCAGAAGGTGTTCGTAATTTCAACAATAAGAGCGTTATAAAGAACGCCGATCAGTATATGATTCAGTACCGCGAAGAGGGCTGGGTAACCCTTATAGTTGAGTATAACAACGGCTATAAGCATATCCACCACTATTACGTTCAGCCTAAAGTTCCCACTATGATTCAGGGTCCAAACTCGGTTACCTTTGGTGTCCTTGACGGTCTCTACATCATAAGATATGCTCCCGGTAAGTACACGACCGCATCCAACATCAAGAATGCTCCCGGCTCTAAGTTCGTAAAGGCGGATTCCATCAATGATAACGGTGAGATAACGATCAAGAATCTCACCGCAGGCAGATGGAGCTTTATGGTGCAGTACGATGACGAATCCTACAATTTCTATGTTATAGACATAGCATAATAAGAAAAAGCATCCTTCGGGATGCTTTTTCATTTATTCAATTATTCAATTGTGATTACATAATAGTTATAACTGTCGTCATCATACTGTACGCAGAAGGTATATGTTCCGGGTTCAAGTGCAATGCTTATCTTGCCGTCTGCTATAGCATCGGGTTTGATTGCTTTTGAGCCTGCGGCTTTTTTGATCTCACTTGAACTTGAGTATTCGCCCCTTGCATAGCGTATCATCACAAGTCCGTCAAGACTACCGAAGCTTACGGTATTACCCTTCTGTTCTACAGTGGGCTTTTTCTGTACAAGAGTGTGGTGGAACACCTTAACGTAGCCGTTATCGTATTCTACAACTATTGTAATAACACCCTCCTCACGGTACTGTATGGTGTAGCTGTCTGCGTCCTTTATTACCGATTTGTTTGAGTAGTTTCTGGCACCCTCTGCCCTCTTTGTGTCGCCGGGAGTATTATACTCACCGTATGCCGTTCTTATAACCTTGACACCCGGGATATTACCTATAGTCACCTGTAAGCCGTTTACCGTAAAGGTAGGCTCCACAACTTCGAGGTCAACCTTGAACAGCTCGCTTGCACGGGTAGGATCGCTATATCTGACAAGCACGGTGTGTCTACCGGGGTTGGCAACTGTATAGGTGTAGCTATGCTTACCCTCAAGCTTAGCTGCGGTAGCACTGAACGTATAACCGTTTGCCTTTATCTCATTATAGCTGTTATAGTCACCCTTTGCAATAAAGTAATCCTTTATACCGTAGAGATTATGCAGCGTTATATGTACTCCGTTAACAGACACTCTCTGTCTCATAGAAGACATGTCAACCGTTCGAAGGAAGGTAGTACCGTCGGTCAGTCTGATCCAGAATGTATACACACCGCCGTCGGGCATATTGCGGGTGTAAACGTTATTAGCAGTATTAGCAGCAATAACAGATGCATCTATATCAACTCTGTCCGTAGCTATACGGATAGTGTTAACTGTTTCGTGGATACCGCTTGCGTATCTTATGAGGTTAATTTCACTAGCGTGACCTATCATAACGTCATAGTCGCGTACCATAACAGAGCATCTTTCACCGTTTGTGGGATCGGGGTCATAACGGTCATACATACCGTCACCGTCGTAATCTACGTTTGACATAGAGCCTATAGTAAAACGATTTCCCTTGTGGTCAAAGAGAGTGGTGTAGTCAATGTTTGACTCGAAATTTACTCCCTCGTAGCTCTCGTTTTCGATCACTAAGGTGCTGAGTTTACCCGTGTTCTTTATGCTCTGGAGAGAATCTCCGCACAGAACAAGCTTGCCCTTTGTAAGTCCGGATGCGCCGTTGCCCGCAAAATCACCGCCTACATAAAGTACGGCATCATCGGATGAATTAAACAGCATCTGCTTTGACGTACCCGTCATAGTGAAGTCACCGTATACGGTCGCTTCACCGTAATTATAGAAAAATGGATTGTAGTAATCCGTAGAATTACGGTGATATCCCGTGATGGTCATACTGCCGGCGGTAAAGCTTCCGTAATTATAGAGTTTAGGATCCCTTGACGTCATATTCACAAGACCGGTAACCGTAAGCTCACCTTTGTTTGTGACCTTACCGTATGGGTTTGTCATTAACAGTTCTCCGTCTATTACGGCATTTATCCCCTCGGGAACGGTTATACTCATATTTTGTTGAAGGGTATATTCGCCTTTAACGTAACCCTCGAGGGTCAACGCACAATTTACATATACCTTCTTGTAGTCGTTATCGGGTGCCAAAGAACCGCTGCCTTCAAGATACGTAATGTATCCGTTATTATCAAGCGTATTTCCGCAGAGATCGTATCTGCCTTTGACGTACATATGTCCTGTATACTTGATTCCCTCGGGGTTGGTCACCGTCAGGTTATTTACAGACATAGAGCTAACGGTCTGCTGTATTTCTCCGCAGAGAAGTATCATACCGCAGGTCACGTTATAGTTATTTGAAATTCCTGCTATATTGCCGTGAATACGCAGTATCGGTTCACCCTCGGTCATAAAGAGCATCTGCTTTGACGTACCCGTCATAGAAAAGTCACCGTATACGGTCACTTCACCGTAATTATAGAACCGAGGATGGTGATAGTCCCAGGAATTGCGTTCATATCCCACAAGAGAGGCACTGTTAAGTGTAAACTCTCCGTAATTATAGAGATAGCAGTTGGCAGTTCCCATATTGAGAGCTCCCTGAACCTTGACGCTGCCGTAGTTTGTAAATTTGGCATCACTACCCGTGATATTCAGGTTACCCTGCACGGTGTAGCTGTCTCCGGGATTTATAATCAGATGTCCCTTTGATATGGTGATATCTCCCTTAAAATCATAGGGAATATAATATCTGCCGAGAGATACGTCGTCGCTTGCCATAGCAAGTACCGCATCTGAGGATATATTCCAGGTTCCGCGGTCTGCCCTTTCTCTTATCTCCTCAGGGACAGCAAGGATATACTCCTTGACTTCGTTAATATACTTTTCGTAAGTCATATCCTCGTATATACCGCTCATAGAGGAGGTATATGCAGAGTTATAGTTGGTATTATGCTCGGAGAGCTTACAATAGAGGTTATATACTTCTTTGTTTACGGTAATATAAGTATTGAATACATAGTCGTATGCTATAATATCATCCGAGGAGAAATATACGGCGTATCTGTCCGACATATTGTCAAGGGTTGCAGCAAGACCCTCCTTGTAGTCGGTGAGAAGAACCGCCGCAATATATGTATCGTAGTCAGCACCCAGTATCCACTTAAACACCACGGTATTGATAACGTCAACTACGGCAAGAACTATGGATGCCACGTTGAGTCCGGGAACCTTGCCGCCGATGGATTTCAGAATTCCGTCGGTGAATTTATCTATGACCTTCTTGAATACGGCGTCCTTAAGATAGGTCTCGGTGAAGAAGGTTACTGCTCCGCCCTCAAGCTGACCCTTAAGCCTGTACATACCTGCGTAAAGCATAGAGTCGGTGGGAGCGTCGTTAAGTATCTGATAAACAAGCTCAAGCTGAGCCTCCTGTGCCATAACCGTCACCGCAAGGGCAGCGGCAAATTCCATGGCATCAGCAAGATCGCTTACCGCTTCAAGATTATCACCAAGCTGATTTTCAAGAGTCTCGTTTATCTCGGGGAGCTTTGAAGAAAGTCGAGGGGCGACCTCACCCAAAAAATCAAAGGTAACCGTCAGAAGTCCCTCGTACATATCGATATCATCCGCCATATAACCCGCATCCTCAAGAGAGTCGGTGGTCTCCTCAAGGGTGGTGGCAAGCTTGGTAAGAGTTGAAAAATTCTTGATCTGCTCGCTTGCATTCTTGGAATAGACGCTTGCGCCCTTCTTAATGTCATTTTCGCTTATTGCCTGAAGCAAAAGACGGTTGGCGGTATCAAGCTCGTTTTCAAAAACGAAATCCTGATAGTTCATATTAGCTTTGAGATACTTAACCACCGAGGATATGTCGGTTGCCTGTCCAAGTACCTGTGAGGTGACGGAAAGTGCAAAATGCTCTGTGGTGACGTATTCGGCAAGCACGTTGCTTATAAGAGCAGAGCTTTTTGCCTGATATTCGTTCAGATACATATTATTTTTAAGATAATATGGATAGCTGTAGAATATATCCGAATAATATAGATTTTCCGAAGCTGCTCTTTCACCCTCAAAGCTGAATGCTTCTGCGGCTGAAATATACACCGACACCGGCAGAGAGGTTATGAGCATTATTGTAAGTGTGATTATTGAGATAATTCTTTTCATATTTTTCTTCCTTCTTAAACATCTCAAAAAGGTGTCTTTACGACACCTTTTTGTTATGCTACCAAATAATATATGACGGTCGCAACACTTCCCAGCACCATAAGGGCGCAGAGAAAGATGCACATTATACGAGCAGCTAACTTTGATTTGTCGATATGTTTTTTCATTGTTATGTCTCCGATATTTGTAATTTATATGTATTACCTCACCCTCGTGTGATGAGATAACATTCAAACAAGCTTCACGCGATTATGGATGCAAACACTTGTTTTCTTATATTAATGAAATCTGCTGAGCCTCAACGTCCAGCTCTTCAAGAGCCGTACCGGTAGCAGGTATCTTGGTCTTTTTGTATTTTTTGAGATTAGCGTATCTTGATGCCTGATCTGTTATCGCCTCAACGATACGCTGATTCTTACGAAGAGTATAAAGGGTTATACCCTGTGCGTTACGTGTGGTCTTAAGAGAAATAAGCTCGGAATTTACGATTATCGCCTTGTTTATATTGGAGATAAGCATTACGTCCACCGGCTCGGTCTCCTTTATAGCCGCTATGATGGGGGATGCATCAGAGAATGCGCCCACAAGCTTACGGCGGTTGTTCTTGGTCTGGTAGGAATTAAGCGGAACACGGACACCCTTACCGTTTTCAAATATGAATATCATATTGTGGTTGGGGTCGTATTCGGTTACAACAACCATACTGAATACCTTTTCACCCTCATCAAAGCCAAACTCTACGGGAATGAACTTGCCGAACTCGGACGCCTTGCAGTTATCAAAATCCGCTACCTTTGCCTTATAGGCGTTTGCCTTGTCGGTGAAGAAGATAAGCTCGTTCTGGCTGTTGGCATCGGCATTGTAAACGATCTCGTCGCCGTCCTTGA
>JAZNKU010000376.1:0-1889 GCA_045578685.1 Eubacteriales bacterium | reverse complement strand
TGGAAGATACCCTGGGAGTTCATAACGATTACACCCATGTTGGTGGTGGAGGATACGACATACATATTGCCTACGCCGTCAACGGAGACAGCAACAGGCTTATAGATAGCATCCTCACTCATTACATCGGAGGTAGGCTCCTCAACGATGCGCTTGAACATACCCTCGCGGTCGAACACTACGATACGGCAGTTCTCTGTATCCGCTACATAGATCTCATCCTTGGTAATGAACATACCGCTGGGCTGGTTGAGGGAGTCGGGTACACCCTGATCGTTGATGAAGGATGTACCGAATTCCATTTCAAACTTATAATACTTATTGAGCTTTATGATTCTGTTGGTGGCACGGTCAACGATATATACATTCTCGTTTTCGTCCACAACGAGGTCTGCGGGATCCGAAAGGGTCGCAGCACTTGATTTTGCAAGATCCATATCGGCAGCGCTTACCTGTCTGTCAGGAGTATACGCATCGGGGGAATCCACAGGCACACCCTTGATAGAGTATGTATAGGACTTATATGCCGCACCGAATACCGAAAGTCCGCCGAGTATTGTGCAAAGGCACATTACAAGGGCGATAAGTGATATAATTCTCTTCATCTCATCTACCCCCTTAGTCCTTCATACCCGAGGAAGCCATGGTCTCAACAATCTGGCTCTGGTTTACGACGAATACTATGATAGGAACGCTCATCATAAGTACCGCACCTGCTGCCGCTGCACCCGCATTGGTTGCCGCCGCACCTGTGATCTGTGCTACCGCCGCGTTAAAGGTCTTTAAGTCCTCACTCCATACGTATACCGAAGCACCTGCTGCCCATACACCCTGGAAGGTGGTAACGATACATGTAAGCCATGCGGGCTTAACCAGAGGCATCGCTATCTTCCAATATATATAGAACTCAGGAGCACCGTCGATACGGGCAGCCTCAACCATCTCGTCAGAAATACCGTCGTCGATAAAGTTCTTCATCAGGTAAAGACCGAGGGTGGAAGCCCATACGGGGAGAATGGAGATCGCGTAGGTATTGAGCATACCGATCTTACAATAAATAATGAAGTTATATGTACCGGTAATTGTAGAACCGATCATAAGGGACCAGGTGATAAGGTTGTTCATTACCTTATAACCGGGCATACGGATCTTAGAGAGCGCGTAGGCTGTCATAGAACCGAGAAGAAGTGCACCAAAGGTTGATGCGATAGAGATATATACTGTATTAAAGATATATCTGGAAATGGGAACCCATGTCTGGTTCATGTTTGTAAACAGGTCAATGAAGTTCTTTAAGGTAGGCTTCATTACGTAAAGCTTAGGAGGAGTGATAGCCAGCTCGCCGGCGGGCTTGAAGGCTGTGATCACCGAGTTATACATGGGAAGGAACATAAGAAGTCCCAGTATAACCAGCATTATCGTAATTCCCGTGTCACCTGCTGCAGAACGGTTCAGTATGACTCTGTGCTTGGAAACTCTTAACTTTTTAACTTTTGCCATACTACTGTCCCACCTTTGCTAACATCTTGTTTATCATCTTGTTTGCACCGAATACCAGAATAAACTGGATAAGTGCAAGTGCAGATGCGTAACCGAACTCAAAACGTGTGGTCATATACTCGCCCATGTGGTGTGCCAGGGTCCACGCACAGTAGTTAACCGAGGGTGTACCGCAAAGCTGTGTAACGATGGCACCGAAGCCGAACGCACCGGTGATAGCCATAACCGCACCGAACATCAGCATGGATTTCATGTTGGGGAGAGTGATGAACCATACCTCCTGCCATCTGTTCTTGATACCGTCAACCGCGCCCGCCTCGAACTGAGCTCTGTCAATAGACTGAAGACCCGCGATAAAGGACAGGAAGGAGATACCAAGCGACGTCCAG
>JAZNKU010000375.1:0-2420 GCA_045578685.1 Eubacteriales bacterium | reverse complement strand
GACTCATCTGTTTATGATGCGATGGTGCGACTCGGTCAGGATTTCTCGCTGCGTTATCCTCTGGTACAGGGTAAAGGTAACTTCGGTTCAATCGATGGTGACCCCCCTGCTGCATACAGATATACCGAGGCAAAGATGTCGAAGATTGCAGCTGAAATGCTTTCGGAAATTGAAAAGGATACTGTTGATTTTGTACCAAACTATGACGACAAGCTCACCGAGCCTGATGTTCTGCCTTCAAGGTTTCCGAATCTGCTTGTAAACGGTTCCTCAGGTATCGCTGTAGGTATGGCAACAAATATTCCTCCACATAACTTAGGCGAGGTTATTGATGGTATTATTGCAGTAATTGACGATCCTATGATAGAGCTTGCAGAGCTTATGGAGCATATAAAAGGCCCCGATTTCCCAACCGGCGGTCTTATTATGGGACAAAGCGGCATAAGGTCGGCTTATTCCACAGGCAGGGGCAGGCTTATTATGCGTGCACGTGCCGAAATTGAAGAAATGGGCGGCGGCAGAAGCAGAATACACGTTACAGAATTACCCTATCAGGTGAACAAGCTAAGACTTGAAAAGCATATAAACGAGCTTGTTCGTGACGGCAAAATTGACGGAATTTCAGGCACTCGTGACGAATCGGACGAGAACATACATTTTTATATAGAATTAAAGCGTGAAGCAAACCCGAACGTGGTTTTAAATAATCTCTACAAGTTCACACAGATGCAGGAAACCTTTGGCGTTATTCTTCTTGCTCTTGTTGATAAGAGGCCGAAAATCCTCAACTTAAGGGAAATGATAAACTACTACATCGCTCACCAGGAGGATGTTATCACACGCAGAACAAAATTTGACCTTAAAAAGGCAGAGGAGCGTGCACATCTTTTAAAGGGATATCAGCTTGCGGTTGACCACATTGACGAGATAATCAAAATCATCCGCTCTTCAAGCTCCTTCCAGGAGGCTTATCCCATATTCAATGAAAGATTCGGTCTTGACGAGGTACAGTCTACCGCTATATGGCAGATGCCTTTGGGACGTCTTTCAGGTCTGGAAAGAGAAAAGCTTGCCAACGAGCTTGCAGAAACTCTCGAAAAAATCAAGGAGCTTCGTGATATTCTCAGCAGCGAGGGCAGAATAGACGCAATCATTAAGGAGGATTTACTCCGCATAAAGGCAAGGTACGCAGATGAAAGACGTACATCAATAGAGCCGTATGCTGACGATTTTGATGTAGAGGACCTCATAGACAAAGAGGATATCGTTATTACTCTTACACATAACGGTTATACAAAGCGTGTACCTGTTTCAACCTATAAGTCACAGCACAGAGGCGGCAGAGGTATTGCAGGGCATACCACACGTGAGGAGGATTTTGTAGAAAAAATTCTTACAACCTCCACTCACTCCGACATTCTCTTCTTTACAACAAGGGGAGTTGTGTATAACTTAAGAGGCTACCGCATCCCCGAGGCAACAAGAACAGCCAAGGGTATGGCAATTGTTAATCTCCTTCCCATTGAGCCGGAGGAAAAGGTAACAGCTATGATACCTGTTGACGAGTATATCGAAGGACAGTTCCTCACATTCATTACCAAGAACGGTACTATTAAAAAGACAAATCTTATGGACTACTCACGCATACGCAGCTCAGGACTTCGTGCTATAGAGCTTAATGAAGGCGACGAGCTTATCAGTGTAATGCTCACCGCTCCCGGCGATGAGGTTATCCTTGCAACAAGGAATGGTATGGCGGTACGCTTTAATTCAAACGATGTTCGTCCTCAGGGCAGAACAACAAGAGGTGTACGAGGTATCAGGCTTAAAGAGGATGACAGAGTTATCGGTGCTGTTAAGGTTGAAGAGGGCAGAAGCCTTTTGTGCGTAACTGAAAATGGCTACGGAAAGAGAACCGAGTACAGCGAGTATCCTGTAAGAAAGCGTGGCGGTAAGGGTATTTACACCTACCGTATCACCGAAAAAACAGGCAAGCTTATCGGCATAGGCTCTGCAAGCAGTGATGAGGATATTATCGTAATCACCTCAGCAGGTACTCTTATCAGAATGTTTGCAGGCGAAATAAGCGTTATTGCACGTCATACACAGGGCGTAAGGCTGATGCGTCTTACAGAGGATGTGAATGTTGTTAGTATGACTCTTACCTCACATGAGGAGCCTGAAGAGGGCGAAGAGGTTGTTCATCCCGAAAATGAGCCGGTAGAAGAGCCGGAGGATATAGAGCCTGAGCCTGAGGAAGAGGACGAAGAAGAGGATATCGACGAGGAAAACGAAGAAAAGTAATACAAAAAGTGGACATATAGGGACAGTCCCCATACGTCCACTTTTGGAAATTATTTTACTACAGATACGAAAGGATTTACAAATATGAAAAAGATTATTACCATTTTACTCTCCGC
>JAZNKU010000374.1:0-1708 GCA_045578685.1 Eubacteriales bacterium | reverse complement strand
TAGGTGCAGGTCATGCGGGATGTGAGGCGGCTCTTGCCAGTGCAAGGCTTGGTCTTGATACCCTCGTTTTTACCATAAATCTTGATGCGGTGGGCAACCTGCCCTGTAATCCATCTATAGGAGGCACGGGCAAGGGTCAGCTTGTTCATGAGATAGACGCCATGGGCGGTGAGATGGGCAGGGCTGCCGATATGGTCACCCTCCAGTCCCGTATCCTCAACAGAGGCAAGGGTCCTGCGGTCCATTCCTCCCGTATACAGGCAGACAGACGCAAATATCAGGATATAATGAAAAAGACCCTTGAGAACACCGATAACCTCAGGCTTATACAGGCAGAGGTGGTTCGTATCGGTGAAGAGGAGGGCAGAGTTACCGAGGTGGAAACCGCCTTCGGTGCGATATGGCAGGTCAAGGCGGTCATAGTCTCCACCGGTACCTATCTCAACGGCAAGGTCATAACCGGAGATACCGAGTATACCTCGGGTCCCGACGGAATGCTTGCCGCAACACGCCTTACCGAGTCTATGGAAGGGCTCGGTGTACGATTTATGCGTTTTAAGACCGGAACTCCTGCAAGAGTACACCGCGATTCAATAGATTTTTCCGAGCTTGAGGTACAACAGGGTGACGAGGACATCCACCCCTATTCTTACTATACCGATGCCGAGAAATTTTCAAAGATAGGGCAGATACCCTGCCATGTAGTCTACACAAATTCGGATACACATAATATAATAAGAAGCAATCTTGACAAAAGTCCCCTTTATTCGGGCAAGATAAAGGGTACGGGTCCCAGATACTGCCCCTCTATCGAGGACAAGGTGGTACGCTTTGCTGATAAGGAAAGACACCAGCTCTTTATCGAGCCTATGGGCGCAGATACAAAGGAGATGTACATACAGGGCTTTTCTTCCTCCATGCCGGAGGAGGTTCAGATGCAGATGCTCCGTTCCCTTAAGGGATTTAAAAATGCACAGGTTATGCGTACCGCGTATGCTATAGAGTACGACTGTATCGATCCCACCCAGCTTTATCCCACCCTTGAGTTCAAGGAGATAGAGGGACTTTACGGTGCGGGACAGTTTAACGGCTCCTCGGGATACGAGGAGGCGGCGGCTCAGGGTCTTGTGGCAGGCATTAACGCCGCACTTAAGATAAAAGGTGAACAGGAGCTGATACTCCCCCGTTCAAGCTCGTATATAGGCACGCTTATAGACGACCTTGTGACCAAGGGAACAGGCGAGCCCTACCGTATGATGACCAGCCGCTCCGAGTACAGACTGCTCTTACGTCAGGATAATGCAGATCAGCGTCTTTGCGAGTACGGCTACCGTGTGGGACTTCTCTCTGAAGAGAGATACAACGTAGTAAAAGAAAAGGAAAGAATGGTAAAGGAAGAGGTCGAAAGACTTGAGAGTATAAACGTCTCTCCCAAGGATGCAAATCCCCTTCTCGAAAAATACGAAACCACACCGGTAAAGTCGGGTGTTAAGTTAGCAGAGCTTCTTCGCCGACCTCAGCTTGATTATGATACCATACTTCCCCTTGACCCCAACCGTCCCGAGCTTCCTTACAAGGTAAGAGAAACTGCGGCGGTGGAGATAAAGTACGACGGTTATATCTGCCGTCAGCTGTCCGAGGCAAAGAAGCAGCAGGACCTCGAGTCTAAGGCTTTGCCCGAGGATATAGATTATAATGAAATTAAAGG